>NZ_JBEXCR010000027.1:0-189194 GCF_040605375.1 Nonomuraea sp. NPDC005650 | reverse complement strand
CCAAGCTGACCTTCCTCGCCCACCAAACCCCCGCCGAACACCAGCTGGGGTTCGCTGCCGCCTGCCCAGCTGAGGCGGGATTTACGGGTCAGATTTCTTAGGGGCGGTGACCAGTTGCTGCAGCCGCCGCGCCTCCTGGACCAGCCTGCTCGACCCCTTGCGGGCCGCCACCGCCGCCACCTCCGGCAACTCGGCGCGTACGCCGGCGATCCTGGCCGCCCGAGCCCCCGCCGCCAGCAGATCGGCCAGCCCCGCGCGGGGCCGCTCGCCCTCCTGCGGCATGAGCCCGGGCAGCAGCCGCACCACCACCTCCCACACCGCCTCGTGCGCCCCCGCTTGGGTGGCGTCGTCGAGCACCGACACCACCCGGTTGAGCTTGACGAACCCCTTCACGACCAGCGCCGTGACCGTCTCGCCCAGCGCCTGCGCCGGCACCTGGCCGCGCGCGGCCAGCGTCAGGAGGGCATCGTTGGCGGCGGCCCGGTTGGCGGCGTGGGCGTGGCCCATGCCGCAGGCGAACGCGTGCGCCACACCGCTGCCGAGCGGCCCGTCGCCGTGGGCCAGCGCGACCAGCGCCTGCGTCTGCTGGTCGCCGGACTCCATGCCGATCGACAACATCCAGACCAGGTGCGCGGCCACGACCTCCCGGTGCGAGGGCATGGCGAGCGGGCACCAGGCGAGCGAGTACGCGTAACCGGCCTCCGGCCGCCACAGCGGGCGCAGCTCCTCGGACAGATCGTCCGGCACGTCGAGCACGGGATGCAGGGCGTGCGAGAACGACAGGTAATAACTCGTTCGCTGCTCGCGCAGGTAGACCTTGACCTGCGGATCGGCGGGGCCGCCACTGCGCATCCAGGCGGCGCACGCCCGGCCCGCCTCCGAGGTCAGCCGCTCCGCCCGCCGCACGCACGCGTCCGGGACGTCGCGGGGCAGCCGCAGCAGGGCCTGGATCAGGTCGCCGGGCAGCGCCCGCGCCCCGGCGGCCTCCAGCCGCTCGAAGCGGTCGAGCAGCACCTCGGGGTCGACGTGACCGCTGCCCGCCGTGGGCGTGGCCAGCAGGACCGGACAGCCGTCGCCCGCCAGGAACGACCGGGCGAGCTCGTGGGCGCGGCCGAGGTAGAGCTGCTTGAACCCGCCCAGGGTCGGCGGCTGCCGGACGTCGGGCTCCGGCAGTGAACCACTGGTCTCGGGGGAGGCGAAGGCCAGGAAGGCCCGGCGCACGGCATGGATCTCCCCGTCGAGGCTCCCGTGCTCGTAGTGGCCGAAGAACCACGGATCGAGCGGTTGCCACCAGGGGCGCAGCTCCGCACGCAGCGCGTCGGGCGCCCGCTGCGACCACTCGACCAGCCCGGCCAGGAGCCGTTCGAACGTGTGCGGGTCCACGTCGTCGTCGGCCGCCGCGCGGACGAGTTGGTCAGGCGAGGCGTACGGGGGCGGCAACGCCGGCCCTTCCCCCACCGCCGGCAACGGCGTGACGGTCACCTCCTCGGCGGCGATGCCGCCCCCGTAGGCCGCGGAGACCCGCTCGCGCAGCTCCTCGGGCAGCCCGGCCGCCGCCTGCCGCACCGCCTCCCGGCCTGCCTCCCCCGCCCGCGGCGCCAGCTTGACGGCCAGTCGCACGGCTCGCTCCTGCAGCGCCAGCGTGTCCTGCGCGAAGATCAGGGACATGGCGGCCAGCACGACGTCCGCCCGGCGCGCGTCGCGCAGCACGGCGTCCCCGGCCCACGACAGGGCCGCGCGCAGCAGCTTCTTCTCCGGCCGGAACGCCAGCGCCTCCACCGCCTCGGCGAACAGCTCCTCCTCCAGCCGCCCCGCCTCCTCCAGCCGCCGCAGCTGCGCCAGCGCCAGGTCGGCCACCGCCACCGGCCCGGCGGGCAGCAGCCGGGTGTAGTCTCTGGCCCGCTCGGCGGACTCGTCGATGTCGAGGTCGAGCCGATCGTGGAGGACGGCCAGGGCGCTCAGCGCCGAGGGCCCGTCACGCAGCAGCCGCCCCACGATGCCGTCGATGACGCGCTTGCGCTCCAGCCGGCCGTCCTCGACCAGCCGGGCGATCGTGCCCACCTGCTCGGGCAGGGCCTCGGCCAGGCCGTCGATCTCGAACAGCCGTGGCGCGAACGCCGTGAACAGCGGATCGGTGACCGCCGTCCGCGAGTGGAGCTCGCGTAACCAGCCCACCATGAACACGTCGCCGTCGGGCGGCTCGACCCCGCTCTCGCGCACGAGCGTCGCGGCCACCGCCCAGTGCCGCATGTCGTTGAGGCGCAGGCGCCCGGCGATGCGGCGCGCCACGTCCGCCCGCCACTCGGCCGGCCGCTGCCGCAGCAGCAGGACGATCCGCTCGTCGTCGTCGCTCTCGGCCCACATGAACTCGCGCTTGAACAGCCACGCGGTGACGGCCGCGGCACCGCCCAGACACGCCGCGCCCACCAGCCGCAACGGCCTGAGCTGGTGGTGCCAGGACGACCATCTCTCCTCCCGCACCGCCGCCAGGTGGCCCGGCAACCGCGCCGCAACCGCCTTGCGCTCGTCGGCGTCCAGCTCCAGCAGCAGGTGGAAGACCCGCGTCACGTCACCGCCCTTGGCCGCCTTGGCCAGGCGCTCCCAGGGGCTCATCCGGCCGCCCCCGAAACGGGCCGGGAAGAACCGGCGCATGCACAAACCTCCGCTGCGTCAACCATGACGGTGACCCTAGCGATCACCCCCGACAATCTCGGGGCCCCGCCCGGCCTCCGACACCGTCGTCGGCTGGGCGAGGCGCGGCACCGCCTGGGGGGTCAGAGCCGGGACAGCTCGCTCTCGGCCGCGCGCCGCCGTTCCGGCGAGCGCCGCGCGGGGGGCCGCATGAACGCCGCCGCGACGGCCGTCGCGGCGAGCAGCACCAGGGCGAGCCCGAACGCGAGCGCCGCCGCCGCGTTCGCGCCCGGACCGCCGCCCAAGCCGTGGAGGAAGACGCTGCCGAGCAGGGCGATCCCCAGCGTGCCGCCGAACTGCTGGACGGCGTTCAGCAGCCCGGCCGCCGACCCGACCTGATGGGGGCGCAGGCGCGCCAGCGCAGCGGTGAAGAACGGCACGGTGGCCATACCGTTCCCGGCCCCGCTCACCAGGAGCGCCACCGCCAGCCACGGGTACGCGGCCAGGTAGGCGGCAAGAGCGCCGAGCAGCCCGGCGAACAGCGTCGCGAGCCCGGCGAACATGATCCGCCACCGGTTGCCGGGCGTCATCCGCGCGCCCACGACCGCGGCGGAGATCGCCATCCCGACCGGCCACGGGAGCAGGGTCAGCCCGGCGGACAGGACGTCGCGGCCCAGGCCGAGCTGCACCTGCAGCACGACGACCAGCATCAGCCCGTTGGTCACCGCGAAGAGCAGCGCCGAGGTCGCCAGCGCGGCCGGGAAGACCCGGTCGCCGAACAGGCTCGGCTCGATCAGGGGAACGCGCCCGCGCCGGGCCCGGCCGCGCTGATGGAGCCCGAACGCCACCAGGACGAGTGCGCCGGCGACCAGCAGGGCCGCGTTCCACCCCGGCCGCAGGGCGGCGCCGCCCTCGATGAGCGGGTAGACGACCAGCCCGGCCCCCAGCACCACCAGGCCGGTCCCGGGCAGGTCCAGCCGGGGCGCCCGCGCGGCCCTGTCCTCGCGCATCACGGGGCCGGCCGCGAGCACGGCGACGGCGACGGCGAGGGGCACGTTGACCAGGAACGCCGACCGCCACGAGGAGCCGAACAGGTCGGCGTGAGTGAGCGCGGCGCCGAGGATCGGCCCGAGGATCACCGACAGACCCATGACGGGCCCGATGGCGCCCATCGCCCTGGCCAGTTCGGAGCCGTCGAACATGGAGCGGATCAGCCCGATCGTCTGCGGGATGATCAGGGCGGCGGCCGTGCCCTGGAGCGCCCGCGCGCCGATCAAGGCCCCGGCGGTGGGCGCCAGCGCGCAGCACAACGACGCCGTCGCGAACCCCGCGACCCCGATCAGGAACACGCGCCTGCGCCCGATCAGGTCTCCCAACCGGCCGCCCAGGATCAGGAACGCCGCGAACGGCAGCGTGTAGGCCGAGCTGAACCACTGGATGGCCGACTCCGGACCGCCGAGCCCGGCGCGGATCACCGGCGCCGCGACCTGCACGATCGTCGCGTCCAGCACGTTCATCGCCTCGGCGGTCAGCAGCGCGCCCAGCACGAGCCATCGCCACCGGCAGGCCGCCTTCGGAACAGGCATCTCTCAGTCCCCCTCAGTCGTACGGATGACTTCCGCGACCAAGGCTGCCGCCACCGGCACCGGCGATTCCGCAACGCCCGCGACGTTCGAGGAATTTTTCCACTCGACCCGATTTCCTGCATGATTTGCTCATGCTCGACGATCTGGACCGCGGTCTGATCCATGCCCTGCACATCGATGGGCGGGCGCCGTTCAGCGGCGTCGCCCGGGTCCTCGGCGTGTCCACCCAGACCGTGGCCCGCCGCTACCAGCGGCTGCGCGCGAACGCCTCCCTGCGCGTCGTCGGGCTCCCCGACCCGCGCCAGGTGGGGAGCAGCCAGTGGGTGGTCCGCCTCACCACCAGCCCGGCCGCGACCCGTTCGCTCGCTCACGCGCTGGCCCGGCGGCCCGACACGTCCTGGGTCAAGCTGCTCTCCGGCGGCACCGAGATCTTCGCCATGATCCACGTCCCGGACGGCGCGGACGACCCGTCCTCGACGCTGCTGCACGACCTGCCCAGGAAGGCGGGGGTCACCGCGGTGTCCGCCCAGTACCTGCTCCACCCGTACGTGGGCGGGCCCACCGCGTGGCGGGGCATCGCCCAGACCCTCGACGAGCGGCAGCGGCGGCAGCTCACGCCGACCCTCGCCGCGCCGTCGGGCCGGCTGTCACCGGACCGCGCCGACCAGGAGCTGCTCGACGCCCTGCGCCAGGACGGCCGCGCCAGTTACGCCGACCTGGCCAGGGCCACCGGCCGGTCCGAGGCCACGGTGGCGCGGCGCCTGGCCGACCTGCGCGCCCACGGCACGATCTTCTTCGACGTCGAGATCGACCCCGTCCTGCTCGGTGTCGCGGCGCAGGCCGTGCTCTGGATGGCGATCGCGCCGGCGCACCTCGACCAGGTGGCGACCGCTCTGGCGGGCCACGACGAGCTCGCCGCCGTCGCCCACACCACCGGCCCCACCAACCTGCTGGCCCACGCGCTGTGCTCGGGCACCGATCACCTGCACCGCTACATCACCCACCGCCTGGGAGCGCTGGCCGAGATCCGCACCATCGAGACCGCCCCCGTCCTGCGGACCCTCAAGCACGCGGGGCCGTTCCGCCCCTGACCCTCACGGGCCGTCCGCGCCGATCAGCCTGGCCGCCGCCGCCTTGGCCCGCAGCATCGCCGTACGGTCGTCGTCGACCACCACGCGGGCGTTGGCCCCGTCGACGAGCAGCAGCAGCGCGTCGCCCACCGCCTCGGGCGCCGCCAGTCCCGCCTGGCCGGCCAGCGTGGTGAGCGTCGCGCGCAGCCAGGACTTGTACGCCGAGATCACCGCCCGCGCCGGATGCCCGGGATCGGGCAGCTCGACCGCCGCGTTGGTGAACGGGCACCCGCGGAACCCCTCGCGGCCGTGCCCCTCGGCCAGCCAGTCGAAGACCGCCAGCACCGCCTGCCCGCCCCGGACCCCGCTGCCGGCCAGGTACGCCGTCAGCGCGGCCTGCCGGGCGGCGCTGCGCCGGGCCAGCACGGCCGCCACCAGGTTCTCCTTGGACCCGAACTGGGCGTACAGGGTCGGTTTGGACACCCCGGCCCGCTCCACCAGGGTGTCGACGCCGGTCGCGCGAATGCCTTCGGCGTAGAAGACCTCGGTCGCCACCTCCAGCAACCGCTGCCCGCCCGGACTCAGCCGCCGATCCTCCACCCGCTTATACTTACAGGTCAGTAAAGCACCCGGCAACAGGTCAGAGCAGTTCGACGTACCCCTCGGTGCCGTTGACCCGGATCATCCGGCCGTCCTCGATGCGCCGGGTGGCGTTCTCCACGCCGACGACGGCGGGCAGCCCGTACTCCCTGGCGACCACCGCGCCGTGGGTCATCACGCCGCCGACCTCCATCACCACGGCCTTGACCGAGACGAACAGCGGCGACCAGCTCGGGTCGGTGTAGACGGTGACGAGGATGTCGCCCTCCTCGACCGCCGCCTCGTCCATGTTCAGGACGATGCGGGCACGCCCCTCGACGACGCCCGACGACACGGCGATGCCCGCCAGCGCGCCCTCGGGCAGGGCGCCGGTGTCGTACTCGCCGGAGATCACCTCGCCCTCGGAGGTGATGACGCGCGGCGGCGTCAGCTTGCGGTAGTCCTCGAACGCCTCCCGGCGCTCCTCGACGAGGGCGTAGTCGAGCCGCCCGGTCCGCGCGGCCTGCCGGAACTCCTCCAGCAACAGGAAGTACACGTCCTGCGGGTCCCTGATCGCCCCGCCGGCGACGAGCCGCGCGGCCTCGGCGAGCAGCGCCCGCTTGTACAGCTCGTACCGCTGGAGCAGGGCGTGCTTGGAGTACTCGCGGTAGCCGATGAAGTGGCGGATGAGGCTCATCTGCCGGGCCGCCTTCTTCGCCTTGCGCTCGCCGCCCGGCAGCGTCCTGAGCCGTTCGAGCAGGCCGGCGATGGTGCGCTCGGCCTCGGCGCGGCCCCGTTCCACCTTGCGGGCGCGCTCGCCGGGCGCGAAGTTCCTGACGTTGCTCAGCAGGAGCGGGACGAGCTGGGCAGGGTCCTCGCTCCACCGGGTCCTGGTGAGGTCGATGTCGCCCGAGCAGTGCATCCCGTACGTGCGCAGGTAGCCCTCCAGGGCGCGGCGGGCCTCGGGGCCGCCCTCCAGGCCGTCGAGCCCGGTCAGGATCGTGTCCCGATCGGCGCGTTCGAGGTGCTCGACCACCGCCGGGTACGGGCGGACGGCGTCCGCGACGTCCAGCAGGTCGAGGCCCATGGCGGCCACCACGTTGTGGTCGGCGGACTGGGCGATGGCGTCGGCGGCGTTCTGCACGCCGAGCCAGGCCTTCATGCGCTTGTTGACCCAGTTCACCGCCTGGATGCCGACGAAGGCCGCAGCCACGCTGCGCGGGTCGAACGTGAGCCGGGCCAGCACGTCGTGGTCGTCCAGGATGTACGCGAACAGCTCGTCCCCCGACTTGCCCGCGATGCCGCGCCGCAGCTCCTCGACCGTCCGCTCGTTCTCGGCGATCAGCTCGGGCACGGCCGCGGCGTCGTCCTTGCCGGACATCCTCAGGTACTGGCGGGCCATCGGCAGCAGCCCGCCCTCGCCGAAGTCCAGCATCGAGGTCTTGCCGTGGGCCAGGTCGCGCATGAAGTCCTTCCTGGTCAGGACCTGGCGCAGGGCGTTGGCCATGAGGACGTCCACCTGGCCGAGGCTCTTGAGCGTGACCGCGCGGGCCCATGTCGAGGACAGCTCGGGCGAGACGTCCTTGTAGAACCGGCCGCCGGACACCGTGCCCGCCGAGCGGCCCAGCCGGTCGTGCAGGAGCGCGAACAGCGACAGGCCCAGGGGCTTGAAGGCGTCGGTCATCATCTGCCGGTGGCCGTAGGACATGAAGACGTGGTTCTTGCCGTCGCCCGTCTCTGGCACGGGGTAGAGCGTGGTGATCGGGCGGCTCTGCAGGACCTGGAACTCGCCGCCGACCAGGCCCCACTCGATGTCCTGCGGGCGGCCGAAGTGGCCCTCGATGCGGCGGCCGAGGCGTTCGAGCCGGACGATCTGCTCGTCGCTCAGGGTCTGGACGTGCCGGCGGGCGGGCTCGATCTCCCGCTCCTCCGTGCCGCCGTCCGGCGCGGGGCGCAGCTCGGCGGCCTGGGTGACGACGTTGCGCGTGATGATCTCGCCCGCGCGGACGCGGTAGTTGTCGGCGTTCGCCACGCCCGACACGAACGCCTCCCCGAGGCCGAACCCGGCGTCGATCGAGACCACCTTCCGGTTGCACGTCACCGGGTCGGCGGTGAACATGATGCCCGCCGCCTCGGGGAAGACCATCTCCTGCACGACCACGGACACGCGGACCGCGCGGTGCCCGAAGCCGCTCTTGATCCGGTACGCCACCGCCCGGTCGGTGAACAGCGACGCCCAGCAGCGCCGCACACCCGCGAGCACCGCCTGGGCTCCCCTGACGTTCAGGTATGTGTCCTGCTGACCGGCGAACGAGCTGGAGGGCAGGTCCTCGGCGGTGGCGCTGGACCGCACCGCGCAGGGCACGTCGCCGAGCTCCTCCAGCCGGCGCAGGATGTCGTCCTCGATCTCGGCCGGCACGGGCAGCGTCTCGACGGCCTCGCGGAGCCGGGCGCACGCCTCGGCGATCCCGGCACGGTCGTCCGCGCGCAGCCCGGAGAGCCCGTCGATCAGCGTGGCGATCGTCGCGTCCGACTCGACGACCGCGCGGTAGGCCTCGGTGGTGACGCAGAAGCCCGGCGGCACCCGTACCCCGTCGACGGCGGACAGCTCGCCGAGGTTGGCCCCCTTGCCGCCGACCAGGGGGAGCAGGGTCTTGTCGATGTCGCGGAAGCCGAGCACGTAGGCACCCATGGCGTGTTCCCGTCTGCCTGTCATGGCTAATTAAGATACAGAGCTGCTCCGTATCTTAATCCGTCGGGAGCGTGTCGGCGCGGGCGGGGTGACTCAGGTACGCGTCGAGCCCGGCGGCGCCGGTCAGCATGGCGCGCCCGCGGGCCGTCAGCCGGGCCTGCCAGTCGCGCAGGGTCGCCTCCAGGGGCGCGATCCCGCCGGCGGAGCGCACCTGGGCGAGCAGCGGCGCGATCTGCTCCAGCAGGTAGCCGCCTCGTCGGAGCTGGTGGGCCAGCCGGGCGTCACGCACGTCGGCGGCGGTGTAGACGCGGTAGCCGGTTTGAGGGTCGCGGCGCGGGCCGACCAGCCCGGCGCGCTCCCACTTGCGCAGGGTCGCGGGCCTGATCCCGAGCTTCCTGGCCAGCGGGCCGATGAAGGTGACGCCGCCGGGGCGCTCCGGCGGCGTCGCCGGCGCGGCCGCCTCCTCCGAGGTCAGGTCGCGCAGCGCCCGCTCCACGGCCAGCAGCGTCCGGCGGTCGTCGAGCAACTGGGCGTGGCTCTCGTCGATGAGCCGCAGGGCGTCCTCGACGGCGCCCCTGTTCACCTCCTGCATGATCGAGGTGGCCGTCTGGTGGCCGTGGCCGGGGATCAGCGCGAGGAACGCGCGCAGGGCCTCCCGGTGGACCGGGGTGTAGGTGCGGTAGCCGTGGGGCGTGCGCGCGGCCGGCGGGAGGATGCCCGCCTCTTCGTAGTTTCGGATCGCCTGGGTGGACAGGCCGTGCTCACGCGCCAGGTCCACGGGTCTGAGTCGCTCGCGGGGCATTGCGAAAGTTTACACAGAAGGTTCAACGATACGGTTCAAGGTATGCCTTCACCGATCCTTTCCGCCGCCCTGCCCTTCGGCGGCGCGGCGCTCTCGCGGCTGCTCCGCTCGCTCCCCGAGCCGCCCCGGCTGCTCGGCCTCGGCGAGGCCATGCACGGCGAGGAGGCGCTGGTGCGGCAGCGCAACGAGGTCTTCCGCCATCTCGTCGAGCACGAGGGCTACCGGTCGATCGCGATCGAGAGCGACTGTCTCATGGGGCTGGCCGTGGACGCGTACGTCACGGAGGGCGTGGGGACGCTCGACGACGTCGTGCGGCACGGCTTCAGCCACGGTTTCGCCGCATCGGCCGCCAACCGGGAGCTCCTGGAGTGGATGCGGGCCCACAACCGGGACCGGCCCGCGCCCGAGCGGATCCGCTTCTTCGGCTTCGACGGCCCACTGGAGATGTCCGGGCCGGGCAGCCCCCGTCAGGCGCTCACCGAGTTGCACGGCTATCTCGCCGCGCACCTGGACGTCCTGCCCGCCGATGCCGTCGACCGCCTGCTCGGCGACGACTCCCGCTGGACGAACCCCGCCGCCGTCATGGACCCCGCCCAGTCCGTCGGCCGCTCCGCCGAGGCCGTCGAGCTGCGCCTGATCGCCGACGACCTCGTGGCCGTGCTCATGGCCGAGTCGCCGCATCTGATCTCGGCGACCTCGCGCGAGGCGTGGTGGCGGGCCGCCCTGCACGGGCGCACGGCCACCGGCCTGCTCCGCTACCACGCGGGGATGGCCGACCCGTCGCCCGCCCGGGTCGGGCGCCTGATGTCGCTGCGCGACGGGATGATGGCCGAGAACCTCCTCGCCATCGCGCCGCCGTACGGCCCGACGCTGGTCTTCGCCGCCAACGCGCACCTGCAGCGGCACCTGAGCACGTGGCAGACCGGCTGGCAGCCGGTCGACCTGCTGCTGGAATGGTGGAGCGCGGGGGCGATCGTGAGCGCGCACCTGGGCGGCGGGTACGCGTTCCTCGCCTCCGCCCTCGGCGCCGCGCCCCACCACGGCCTCACCGTCCCCCCGACCGACACCGTCGAAGGCGTCCTCTCCACCCTCCCGGACGACCACTGCCTCGTGGACTCCGCACGCCTGACCGCGGCGCTAGCCGGTACGAAGCTCACCCTCCGGTCGGGCACCTCCACCAACCACAGCTACTTCGGCCTCGACCCCGACCAGCTGGACAGGACGGATGGGATCGTCTTCATCAAGGACGTCGCCCCCGCCGGGTGATCCCCGGTCACTGCTCTCCCGGCCGCCGCGCCGGGGCCGGGGCGGGCCCGGCGGTGCCGCCGGCGAAGCGGGACGGGCGGAAGGGCGCCAGCAGCGGCGACTCCTCGCCGTACAGCTCCCCCGCCACCTCCCCCAGCAGCAGCGGCGCCAGCGTGACCCCGCTGTGCGTGGCCACCGTGTAGACGCGCCGCCCGGCGTCCGCGAAGCCCGCCACCGTGAGCCCGTCCCCCGGCATCGCCCGCCGGCCGACCACCGCCCGCTCCACCGTGGCGCCGTCCGTGGCCCGCAGCACGCGCGGCAGCAGGGCCATGATCGAGTCGAGGACGTCGCCGGGCACCGGGACGGCCGGGTCCGCCCGGCCGTCCAGCGGCAGCGACTGCAGCACCAGCCGCCCGCCCCCGTCCGGCCGCAGGTTGAGCCCGTCGGTGTGGAGCACGCGCGACAGGCGGGCGGGCACCGGGGCCGTGGTGAGGAGGAAACCGTTGGTCACCGCGCCGGACACGGCCGGGTCGAGCATGGGCACCTCGGCCCCGGCCAGCGCCGCCACCCCCTGCGTCCAGCGCCCGGCACAGGTGACCACCACGTCCCCGCCGAAGGCCCGCCCGTCGGCCGCCGTCACCATGACCCCCGACGGCGAGGTCTCGATCGCGGTCACCTCCGCCCCGCACACCACCGTGGCCCCGGCGTCACGGGCCTCGCCGAGCAGGCCCCCGACCAGCCGCAGCGGCTGCACGTGCGCCTCCATGGGGAAGAACACGCACTCGGCGCCGGAAGGCGGCGGGACCAGGTCGGGCTCCAGGGCGTGGGCGCGCCCGGCGGTGACCCGCTCGACCGGGTAGCCCATGGCGGCCAGCCGCCCCACGCGGGCCTCGAGGAGCTCCTTGTGCTCGTCGGAGACCGCGACCTCGAGGTTGCCCGTGGGGAAGAACCAGTCGCCGGGGAGCTGGTGGTGCGCCCGGACGGCGGCGTGGTTGAGGTCGAAGTACTCCTTGGGCGTCTTGTCGTTGGCGTTGACCCACGCCAGGGACGTGGACGTCGTACCGGATCCCGGGGTGCGCGCCTCCAGGACGGTGACCTGCGCGCCGCGCCGGGTGAGCCCGGCCGCGACCGCCGCTCCGACCACCCCGGCACCGATGACGACGACTCGCACGCCGGCTCCCTCCGCTCCTGGTCGCCGACCGCGACCGGACATGACTCAATGGTCGAGGTGGCGCTCAGGCCGTTCAAGCAGGCCGCTGCCCAGCGGGGTCAGCAGGTTGAGCACGGCGGGGCCCTGGCGCACGCTCCTGATCAGGCCCGCCTCCCGCAGCACCTTCGCGTGCCGGCTGGCCGCCGCCAGCGACACCCCCGCCCGCCGGGCCAGCTCGCTGGTGGTGGCCCCGCCGTCGGCGGCCTGCAGGACGGCCGCGCGGGTGGCGCCGATCAGCGCCTCCACCGAGCCGGACACCCGCGCGGCCGGTGTCCACCGGAACCCGGCGTCGATCGGGTAGATCAGCACCGGCGGCAGTTCGGGGTCGGCGAGCGAGACCGGCACGCGGCGGCAGAAGTAGGACGGCACCAGCGTCAGCCCCCGGCCGCGCAGGTGCAGCTCCCGGTCCACGCTGTAGTCGACCTCCAGCACGGGGGAACGCCAGCGCATCATCGGCTTCATGCTGCCCAGCAGCCCCTCGACGCCGGAGTTGAGCAGGTGGCCGACGCGCCAGGCCCGGTCGCCCTCCACCGCGGGCTCGATGAGGTCGCGGTGCGGGGCGATGGCCGCGGCGTGGTAGTCGGCCAGGGCGGTGGCCAGCTCGGACATGGGCGCGGCTGGGCGCTCGGCCAGCGCGCCCAGCCAGCCGGGAATGGGCGCGTACCGGGCGAGCAGCTCCAGCTCCTGGCGGAACCGGCGGCTCGGGGTGGCGCGCAGGGCCTCCAGCCCGGCCTCCAGCCCGTCGCGTGCCGCCGCCGGGGTGAGGAAGTCGGGGAAGTACGGCGCCTCGGGCGCCAGCGCGGTCAGCCAGCGCAACCCCGACGCCATCCTGGACAGCCTGCCCGGGCTCTCGCGCAGCCCCCGCTCCCAGGGCCGGAAGGCCGGCGCCTTGTCCCTGTCCTGCAGCCGGAAGCGGCTGAGCACGGTCTCCCACAACGGGTCCGCGCCCGCGGCGACCGTCGTCCGCGCCAGGTCGTCCGCCGTGAAATGAATGCGCAGCAGCCCCACGAACCCTCTTCCCGACGCCGGCGAGCAGCTTGTTTTCACTAGGCTGCAAAGGGTCTGGCCGACGCATCGTACCAACGACGACCATGTGACCAACGATGATCGACAATCCCCCCGGATCCCTGTTGTCCGAGCGCTACCGGCTGATCCGTGCGCTCGGCCGAGGCGGCATGGGCACCGTCTGGCTGGCCCGTGACGAGAGCCTCGACCGCGAGGTCGCGGTCAAGGAGGTGCTGCTCTCGCCCGACCTCGGCGCGGAGGATCGCGCCGAGCTGTGCGAGCGCACGGTGCGCGAGGCGTACGCGGCGGCGCGGCTCAGCCATCCGGGGATCGCCACCGTCCACGACGTGTTCTCCGAGGACGGCCGTCCGTGGATCGTCATGGAGCTGCTTCGCGGGCGCACGCTGCAGGAGGCGATCCGCGACGACGGCCCGTGGGCGCCGAAGCGGGTGGCCCGGCTCGGCGCCGACCTGCTGACGGCCCTGTCGGTCGCGCACCGGCAGGGCATCCAGCACCGCGACGTCAAGCCCGGCAACGTGTTCCTCTGCGACGACGGCAGGGCGGTGCTGACGGACTTCGGCATCGCCAGGATCGACGGCCAGGTCACCATCACGCAGTCGGGGCTGCTGATCGGCTCGCCCGGGTTCATCGCGCCCGAGCGGTTGCGGGGCGAGCGCGGCGGGCCGCTGTCGGACCTGTGGTCGCTGGCCGCCACGCTGTACACGGCGGTGGAGGGCACCTCGCCCTTCCACTCCGCGTCGCCACTCGTGACGCTGCACCGGGTGCTCACCCAGGATCCGCCGGCGTCCGCGCAGGCCGGTCCCGTGCTCGGGCCGGTGCTGCTGCGCATGCTGTCGCGCGAGGCCGCCGACCGGCCGGACCCCGCAGCGGCCGGCCGGTGGCTGGAGGCCGCCGCCTCCGGCGTACCGGCTCCCGTGGACCGTCCCCGGCGTCCGCTCCCGCGGCCCGGCCGGGCCGTCCCGGTGGTGGCCGCCGTCGCCGGGCTCGCCGTCGTCGGAGCCCTCGCCTGGTACGGCGTCGCCCGCGACACCCCCGGCCCGCCTCCGCCGCCGCGCGCGGGCGCCCCGCTCGCCTCCGCCGCCGCGCCCCCGACCGCCGCCGCGCCGTCGAAGGGCAGGTTCACGGTGCCGGTCGACTTCTGCACGCTGCTCACCGACGCGCAGGTCAAGCAGACGACGTACGGGCGCGCGCTGAAGCGGAGCCACTCGGAGGACGGCTGCGCCTGGACGAAGCGGAAGGTCGGGCTCTCCGTCGAGCCCACCAAGGCCCAGAACAAGGACTACTGGGAGGCCCTCCCCGTGGAGGCGCACGAGGAGTTCCTCAACAAGCGCACCATCCACGCCGACCCGTCCAGCGGAGGGGTGTGGCAGTGGGGCGACGTCGGGATGCAGTGGCCGATCGGCACCACGTCCACCGCCGCCGCCCCGGTGGCCGGGGTCGGCGAGGAGGCGTTCCAGTACGACGTCTCCGAACGGCGGTCGGGGAACATGGTGAGGTCCAACGTCATGTTCCGCGTCAGCAACATGGTCGTGGAGGTGCAGTACGCCGACTTCGACGGCACGGAGGCGGCGCGGGTGCGCTCGGCCGCGCTGCAGGCCGCCAAGCTGACCGCCGCCGCACTGAGCAGGCGGGGGTGACATGACGTCGCTGATCGGAGGCAGGTACCGGCTCATCGAGCCCGTCGGCGCGGGCGGCATGGGCGTGGTGTGGCGCGGCCTCGACGAGAGCCTCGGCCGCGAGGTGGCGGTCAAGCGGGTGCGGCTGGCGCCCGGCCTGGACCCCGCGGCGCGGGCGGCCCTGTGCGAGCGCGCGCTGTCCGAGGCGAGGACGGCCGCCGCGCTGCGGCATCCCTCGATCGTGGCCGTGCACGACCTGATCGTCGAGGACGGGGATCCGGCGATCGTGATGGAGCTGGTCCACGGGGCCTCCCTGGAGCAGGTCATCCGCGAGAACGGGCCGCTGCCCCCGCGCCGCGCGGCCGAGATCGGGCTGCGGGTGCTGTCGGCGCTGGCCGCCACGCACGCGGCGGGGGTGCTGCATCGGGACGTCAAGCCGGCCAACGTGCTGCTGGCGGGGGACGGGCGCGTGGTCCTGTCGGACTTCGGCATCGCCACCCTGGTGGGCGGCCTGCCCGGCACGCCGGTCGGCACACCGGGCTACACGGCCCCCGAATGCCTGTACGCCACCGCCCCGGACGCCACCGCGCCGGACACCATGGCCCGCACCGCGATCCAGCCCTTGGACCCTGCCGATCTCGCCGCCACGGACCGCACCGCCGTCCCGCCCACGGACCCGGTCAGCCCCGCCGCCACGGACCCTGCCGGGGTCCGGCCCACCGGTCCGACGTCGTCCCGGCCCGGCGGGCCCGGCTCGGATGCCTGGTCGGAGGCGGCGGGACCGGCCTCGGATCTCTGGTCGCTGGCCGCCACCCTCTACACCGCCGTCGAAGGGCGCGGCCCGTTCGCCAGGGAGAGCGCCGTCGCCACGCTGAGCGCCGTCCTCACCGAGCCGCCCGCCCCCTCGGAAAGCGTGCTGTGGCCGGTGCTGGCCGCCGCGCTGGACAAGGACCCACACAAGCGTCCCGATGCCGAACGGCTCCGGGGCTGGCTGGAGGCGGTCGTGCAGGGGCCGGCCGCCACAGCCGTACTTCCCGAACCGCCGCAGGTCACCCCACCCGGCGTACGGCTGCCGGTCGCGCTGGGCGCCCTCGTCGTCGCGGCCCTGGTGGGCGCGGGCGCCGTCGTCGTACCCCAGCTCGGGAGAACCTCCGCGGCCCCCGCATCCGTCGCCGCCGGGGCGTCGGCGACGGATGCGGCGGGGAGGTTCGCCGCCCTGCCCCGCGCGTGCGGCCTTCTCACCCCGGAGCAGGCCGCCGCGGCCGTCCCGAAGGCGTTGATCATGCCGAGGGAGGACGCGGAGTGCACCTGGCATCAGAGCCTGGCCAAGGAATCCCGCTCGCTGCGGCTCGAACTGGAGATCCAGGAGCCGACGGACACCCATGCGGAGGTCGCGCTGGCCGCCGACGACTTCGACTCGCGGCGGGACGAGGCCGAACGGAGCAGGAAGTCCTCCGTCCTGGGCAAGAGCTCCGAGATCGGCGAACTCAAGGGGCTCGGCGATGAGGCGATGACCTGGACCGTCACCGACGATCGCCGGCCGGAGTCCAAGGTCGTGATCGTCTTCCGGGTGAGCAACCTGGTGGCCGAGCTCACGCTGGAGCACGAGGTCGCCACGGACCCCGCGCTGTCCGGGCAGGCGGGCGCCGCGGCCCGCTCGGTCGTCGAGGCGTTGACGCGATGAAGGGCACCGTACTCCTGGCGGGACGCTACAACCTGGTCGAGCCGCTCGGTCCGGGCGGCGGCACCTGGCTGGCCAGGGACGAGGTGCTGCACCGCGACGTGGCGGTCAAGCGCATCCCTCTCACCGCCGCCCCGTCCCGCTCCGGACGGGACGGGGCGGCGGGCGATCGGCCGGATGCCGGGTCCGGCCCGGGGTCGGAAGCAGGCGAGCGGGAGCGGGTGCTGGCGGAGGCCAGGTTCGCGGCGTCACTGAGCCACCCCGGGCTCGTCACCGTGCACGACGTCATCGCCACCGGCCCCCAGCTCTGGGTCGTCATGGACCTCATCCGGGGCGGCTCGCTCGACCGGGTCGCCGCCGCCGAAGGACCGCTGGAGCCGGGCCGGGTCGCCGCGATGGGACTGCGGCTGCTCGACGCGCTGGCCGTCGTCCATGCGCACGGGCACGTACACGGCGCGGTCACGCCCGGCAACGTCCTCATCGCCGCCACCGGCGAGACCGTGCTCGCCGGCCTCGGCACCACCGCCGCCTCAACCACCACTGATTCCACCACCGCCGCTGACATGAGCGTGCTGGTCAGCACGCTCATGTTCGCCCTGGACGGGGGCACCACGCCCCGGCCGGACGACGTGGCCGCCTCCTCAGCCCACCTTCCCAGGCTGCGGGAGGCGGCCGCGTTCCGTGCCGCGCTCGCCGGGGCACACGACGGGGCGGAGATCCGTACCGTCCTGACGCAGGCGGCGGCCCGCGCGGCGGTCATGGCAGCCGAGGCGCCTACCGCACCCACCAGGGTCGGCTCCACCGGCACGAGCAGTACGCTCTGGCTGTCCGTCGCCGCCGCGACCGCGCTGGTCGTCACCGTGGTGACCCTCGCCATGGCCAGGCCCGGCACCACGACGCGCGGCCCGACCGTCACCACCACCGCGGCCCCGAGCCGGTCGCAAACCGCGGCGGCGGCCCCTTCGCCCGACCCCTGCGCGACGGTCGTCCCCACGGACCGGGTGCTCCCAAGCAAGTCGTCCACGTGCACCGTCACCGTGGACGGCGCCGGCGTGACGATCAAGACCCAGCCGGACGTGGCCACCGCCCGCAAGGTGTTCGACGCCCTGCGCAAGCGCCGGCAGTCGCAGACGGGCACCTCGAAGGTGGAGCGCGCGGTCACCACCCCCGTCAAGAACGTCCCCGGCCTCGGCGACGAGTGCTTCTCCCAGGACTCCACCGTGGGCATCCTGTCCAGCGTGAGCAGCCACGTCTGGCTGCGCGTCCGTACGATGGTGATCGAGGTGTCCGTGATGGAGAACGGGCCCGAGGTCACCTCCGAGATGCGCGACACCGCCATGCGCGCGGCACGCACCACCGCGGCCAGACTCCAGGGAAGCTCATGACCGGCGAACGCTTCCACCCGATCGGCCCCCTCGCCCCGGGCGCCCCCGGGCGCGCCCTGCGGGTGTTCGACCGCCGCACCGGCACGGCGTCACCCACGGCAACCTGCACCCGGGCAACGTCCTGCTGGCCCCGGGCGGCCACGTGGTGCTGAACGACTTCGCCATCCCCGCCCTCGCCGAGGAGACGGCCGGCAGACTGCCCGGCTTCACCGCACCAGAGACCACGGCCGACCCAGCCCCCGAAACCACGCCAGAGCCCAGCCGGGGCGGGGCGCCCGAGACCACATCGGCGCCCGTTGGTGGGCCGGGGTCCGGAGCCGGGCCGGGGTCCGGCGGCGCCGAAGCTGCGCCAGAACGCGCCCCCGACGAGGCCGAGCCAGGACCCGCTGACGGCGGACAGGTGCGAGGACCCGCCCGCGACAGGACCGTGCCGGGACCGGCCGCCGATCTGTGGGCTCTGGGCGCGATCCTCTACACGGCGGCGCTCGGCAGGCCGCCGTTCGTCCGGGCCACCCCGGCGGCCACCGCGCAGGCCGTACGACAGGGGATCGCGATCGAGGCGAAGGACCCGTTCACCGCCCTCCTGCGCGACCTGCTCGCCCCCGACCCGGCCCGCCGCCCGGACGCCGCCACCGTCCGGGCGGTTCTGCAGGGCGCCGCCGCGCGGCCCGCCTTCGAGGTCGCCACCGTCACGGTCGGTGGCGTCGAGATCGTCGGCCACCCCATCCCCGCCGACGACCCCGCCCCGCTCCCGGCCCCGCCCAAGCGCTCACTGCGTCTCAAGCCGGCCTCGCTCGTCCCCGCCGTGGCCGCCGCCGCGGCCCTGGGCGCGGGCCTCGCGCTGCTCGTCCCGGTCGGCTCGACCGCGGCTCCCTCGGCCGCCGCCTCGGGCACTCAGGCCGCCGCACCCGTGCCGGACGACATCCCGCCGTTCACCAAACCACCCAAACCGTGCACGCTGGTCTCCGAGGAACTCGTCCGGGAGCTCACCCCCTCGGCGGGCAAGCCGTTCACGTACGAGAAGGGTGACTTCACCTCGTGCTCGTGGAAGAGCGACTACGCGATCCCGGAGGCCAAGCGCGGTGAGCTGTCCATCACGCTGGACACTCTGGACAGCGTGGCGATGTCGGACGGCACGTTCGACCTCTCGAAGCGGGTCGCGTCCCGGCTGCACCAGGACTATCGCGAGGTCGATGGCCTGGCGCACGACGCGTTCACCTATGTCGACGGCACGACGAGGGGCCTCAGACGGTACCGGGTGACGTATGAGTTCCGGCTGAGCAACCTCCACGGAACGGTCGAGTACGGCCGCTCGGTGGGCGTGGACCCGGACGGCTCCATCGCAGGGAACGCCGAGAAGGTCACCCGCCTGGTCATCGACCGCCTGCTGAAACGCCCCAGCTGACGCGCCGGCGACGGCGGCCGGCCCGCCCCGTGGCAGCGCGCCGCCCGCGCACGGCGAACTTAGGCTGGCCCCATGGACATCTCCTCGGCGGGCAAGCTCTGGGACGCCGACCCGGGCTGGCTCAACACCGCTTCCTACGGCCTGCCCCCTCGCCGCGCCTTCGAAGAACTCCAGGCCGTCCTGACCGAATGGCGGCACGGCAGCGGCGACTGGAAACCGTGGGACGCCTTCGTGGGCCGTTCACGCGCGGCCTTCGCCCGGCTCGTCGGCGCGCCCGAAGCCGACATCACGGTCAGCTCCACCGCCTCCCAGATCATGTCCACGGTCGCCACCGCGCTGCCGCCGGGGGCGCGCGTCCTGGTGCCGGAGATCGAGTTCACCAGCAACCTGTTCCCCTGGGCGGTGGCCGCCGAGGTCGAGACCGTGCCCGCCGACCGGCTGGCCGACGCCGTCGACGGCTCCACCGCCGCCGTCGCCTTCAGCCTCGTCCAGTCCGCCACCGGGTACGTCGCCCCGCTCCAGGACATCGTGGCCGCCGCCCGCGACCACGACGCGCTGGTCATCGCCGACGCCTCGCAGGCCTGCGGCTGGCTGCCGGTCGGCGTCGAGGGCATCGACGCGCTGGCCTGCGCCGCGTACAAGTGGCTGATGGCGCCGCGCGGGGCCGCGTTCGGCTACCTGTCGCCCCGCCTGCGCGAGCGCATGCGCCCGCTGGCCGCCAACTGGTACGCCGGGGCCGACGAGGGCGGCTCCTACTACGGCCCGCCGCTGCGGCTCGCGCCGGACGCCCGCGCGTTCGACCTGTCGCCGGCCTGGTTCTCGTACGTCGGCGCCGCCCCGGCCATCGAGCTGCTCAACGAGCTCGGCATCGAGCGGATCCGCGACCACGACGTCGCCCTGGCCAACCGTTTCAGGGCCGGGCTCGGCCTAGAACCGTCCGACTCGGCCATCGTCTCCGTGGACGCCCCGGGCGAGCGTCTGGAGGGGGCCGGCATCCGCGCGGCCGTGCGGGCGGGCAAGGTGCGGGCCAGCTTCCACGTCTACAACACCGCCGACGACGTCGACCGCGCGCTGGACGCCCTCACCTGACCCGGCTTCATGACAACGGACCCTTGCGGCCCTGAGACGGGGCCGCTTTAATACGCCGGGCCGCGGCCGCGGCGCCCCTGTTCGCCGACGAGGAGACATTGTGGCCATTTCCGCAGGTCTGACATTCGTCCCTGACATCCGCGGCCCCGGCCTGCGTCCGTTAACGCTAACACCCCGATGAAACTTTCTTTTTCGCCCATCGGGAAAGCGCTTACCAAGAAGGGGAAGAACGAATGCGCTTACGAATGGCCGGCGCGGCGGCGCTCCTCGCCCTGGCAACGGCGATCAACGGCGTCCCCGCCCAGGCCGCCCCGCCCACCAAGCAGATGGAGGACCTCGACCGCGGCCTGATCAGCGTCCGGTCCGGATCGGGCAACCTCGTGTCCTGGCGGCTGCTCGGCACCGACGCCGACGGCGTGGCGTTCAACGTCTACCGGGGCTCAACCAGGGTCGCCACGAACCTCACCGCCTCCACCAACTACCTCGACAACGGCGCCGCCGCCGACGCCTCGTACACGGTCAGGGCCGTGGTCGGCGGGACCGAGCAGGCCGCCTCGCCCGCCTCGCTCCGCTTCACCGGCGGCTCGTACCTCGACGTGCCGATCCAGCCGCCGTCGGGCGGCACGACCCCGGACGGCGTCGCCTACACCTACAGCGCCAACGACGCCAGCGTGGGCGACATGGACGGGGACGGCCGGTACGAGATCGTGCTCAAGTGGGACCCGTCCAACGCCAAGGACAACTCCCAGTCGGGCTACACCGGCAACGTGTACGTGGACGCGTACCGGCTGGACGGCACCCGCCTGTGGCGCATCGACCTGGGCCGCAACATCCGCGCGGGCGCCCACTACACCCAGTTCCAGGTGTACGACTACGACGGCGACGGCCGGGCCGAGGTCGCGATGAAGACCGCCGACGGCACCAGGGACGGGGCCGGCACGGTCATCGGCAGCTCCTCGGCCGACTACCGCAACTCCAGCGGGTATGTCCTGTCCGGCCCCGAGTATCTGACGATGTTCGACGGGCAGACCGGCGCCGCCAGGTCCACGGTCTCCTACGACCCGCCGCGCGGCACCGTGTCGAGCTGGGGCGACTCGTACGGCAACCGGGTGGACCGCTTCCTGGCCGGGACCGCGTACCTGGACGGCGAACGCCCCTCGCTGATCATGGCCCGCGGCTACTACACCCGCTCGGTCATCGCCGCCTGGGACTTCCGCAACGGCACGCTCACCAAGCGCTGGACGTTCGACAGCAACTCGGCGGGCTCCCAGTGGACCGGCCAGGGCAGCCACAGCCTGTCCGTCGGCGACGTCGACCAGGACGGCAGGGACGAGATCGTGTACGGCGCCATGGCCGTCAACGACAACGGCACCGGCATGTGGACCACGGGCACCGGCCACGGCGACGCCCAGCACCTGGGCGACTTCGACCCGGCCAGGGCGGGCCTGGAGTACTTCAAGGTGAGTGAGTCGGGCTCCCAGCCGTCCTCGCTCTACATCGACCCGCGCACCGGCCAGATCCTCTGGTCCACCCCCGCCAACGGCGACAACGGCCGCGGCGTGGCCGGCGACATCTCGACGGTCAGGATCGCCAGTGAGTTCTGGTCCGCCGCCGACGGGAACCTGCGCAGCGTCACCGGCAACAACGCCGGCCGCAAGCCGTCCTCGGTCAACTTCCTCGTCTGGTGGGACGCCGACCCGCTCCGGGAGCTGCTCGACCAGACCAGGATCGACAAGTACGGCACCAGCGCCGACACCCGCCTGCTGACCGCCTCCGGCGTGCACTCCAACAACGGCACCAAGGCCACCCCGTCGCTGTCGGCGGACCTGTTCGGCGACTGGCGCGAAGAGGTCGTCTGGCCCACCAGCGACAACCGCGCGCTGCGGATCTACGCCACGACCACGCCCACCGACCGCCGCATCTACACCCTGATGCACGACCCGCTGTACCGGGTGTCGGTCGCGTGGCAGAACACCGCCTACAACCAGCCGCCGCACACGAGCTTCTTCATCGGCGACAGCATGCCCACCCCACCCAGGCCAAACATTTATGTCCGCTGATCTTCGCTACCACTAGTTGATCTCCTGGGCCGTCTGTGGGCCGTCAGCCATGGAGGCGGGCCGCCGGAGCGCGCGGTCGATGACCTTGCGCATCCGCTGCTCGCTCTTCTCCATCAGGTGCGCGTAGGTCTTCAGGAGCAGCACGCCGCCATCGGTGTGTCCCAACCACTCGGCGACGGCTTTCGGGCTCTCGCCCTCGGTCAAGAGCAGGCTCGCGAAGTAGTGCCGCATCGCGTGCATGCCGTGCTCGCGGAAGGTGGCCCCGCGGTTCTCCTTGCGGGGCCACCTCAGCGCGTCGGGCGGAGTGTTGCGCTGAACGGTCAGCCCGGTGACAGCCTCGCCACTGCGGATCCGCGCCAGGACTGCAGCCACCTGGCTGTCGGGCATGCGGCTCACATAGGCTTTGAGGGATCGAGGACGCGACTCGCTCTCGATGATGGCGACGATCTGCCGCGCCTCCTCAGGGGTCGCTCCCGCGCCGATGAGCAGCCGCTCAGGTAGCGGCGGAACGATGCCCACCGCTTCAAGCGCCTTGTGCCAGAGCCCGTTGATCCTTTCCTTGTGGAGCGCTCCGCCGTAGGCGTTCCCGGGCATGGTGAAGAACAACCGGGCAGCGTGCGGGTCGCCGTCAGGGGACCGCCATGGCAAGGTCACCGTGAGCGGCGGAAACCTCCGCATGTGCTCGGTCAGGGCGAGCTTCACACTCTCCGGTAACGGCTCCTCGCGGGCCTTGTTGAACTTCGGCGGCGCGAAAAAGAGCTTGCCCTTCAACACCTTGATCTGCCGCTGGATCGTCACACCGTCGCGGAACCAGTCCACGTCATCGGGGGAAAATCCCAGGATCTCGCCCTGACGCATCCCGAGGCCGGCGCCAACGTCCACCATGGCCCGGAACGGCTCAGGCAGCGCCTCCCCCATGGCTTGCACCTGCCCTTGGGTCCAGGGCACGAGCTTCTTCTTGGTCACACCCGGCAGCACGACCGTGCTCGACTTCGTCGGGTTCTTGACGACCACCTCGTCTTCGACCGCAACGGCGAAAATGGTGCCCACGTGACGCATGATCGTCTCAATGTAGGTGGGGGCGAGCCCTGCGTTCTCCATCGACTTCACCAGGGCCTGAATCATGCTTGGGCGTCTCGAAAGCCGTCCCATCTCCTTGCCACCGATGATCGGATAGACGTGCAGCGTCAGGCGCGTCCGCATCGCCTCTTGCGTCGAGACGTCCAAGGTGCGGTTCTCGATGACCTCCTCGGCGAACTTCTGGAAGGTGACCCTGCCTGCGTCGGGATCGATGTACGTTCCGCGGAGTAGGTCAGCCTCGACTACCTTCTTCCGGTTCTCGGCATCGACCTTCTTGCCGAAGCTCTCGTTCTTCTCCCGGCTATCAGGCCCGTCGTACCTGAGTCGCCAGCGCGAGCCCTTGCCATACCTCTTCGGATCTCGCTCCATGACCGGCTTGCCGTTCCCGTCGAGCAGGACCTTGCCATCCGGGCCGCAGGCCTTCCTGTACCACCGGTCCTCAATGTGCGCCACCGATCAACCCTCCATGTCCTGGTCACGCCCACTCGAGAAGCTCTCGTATACCTCACGAGGATTCATGGAAACCGCCCTGGCCATCTGATCGTTCCCGAACCGTTCTCGCCAAGATTGCAGGGTGGCTAGCACGTCAGGGAGCGGCCAATTTTGATCTGTCCCTGCGGCGGGATCTTCCAGATCTACGAACGCGCGCTCGTGATGTCCGAGGCCGACCAGCCCTTGCCAGGCCGCCAGGTGATCCTCGTAGGCGCGCAGCGCCTTCATGGCCCACACCATCCCCCAAGCAGCTCCATGGTCGAGGCTGTCCACGCTCTTGGCCGTTGCTGGCACTCTGTCAGCGAGCGCGAATACGAGGGACTCGATGTCTTCGCGCCAGTCTTTGTACAAGTCGAGGAGGGTATCGGCTTGCAGTTCCGAGGTGGCTCGGAGCCGATCGACCGAGTACCGAAGCTCGTGGTCTGAAGGTGTCGAACTAGCCCCCATCGAGAGAAGGTCCGTCCCGAGCACCTTTGCGATCAGATGTGCTTCGTTGAGCCGTACTGGGCGTTCTCCGTTCTCCACGCGCTGCACGGTCTGCTGGTGAAAGGGCAGGCCGAAGGCTTTAAGCTCGCGCGCCAGGTCAGTCTGCGTCATCTTGCGCGCCTCGCGGAGCCGCTTCATCTGCTGGATGAAGTTGTGCTCCCACAAGGCGTGCGGGTTCGGTATGTCTGCCACAGACCGCACGGTACAACGTTTTGTAGGTGGGCTTCCACATCTTGATTATGCGATTGGCGTTGGCTGTGTTAGATGTGGAACCAGGACGTGATGAGCAGCATCGACATCTGATTGCTCGCGGCCAAGGCATCGCTTGACCAGTTCAGGAAGAGACACGGTGAAGACTCCACGCGCGCCCCGGCAGGTCCGCAGCACGCGTCCAGCCAACGACCAACTCCTGTTGCTCCCGGAAATCGCCGAGTATGTCAGGCGCAGCGAGGCCACCCTCCGGTACCTGCGTCATGTCGGCGGCGAAGGCGCCCCGCCTCTTTGGCGTCAGGGCCGGCGGCTGGTCGCGTGGAAGAGCGAAATTGACGCTTGGCTTGACGAGCAGCGCGAAGCTGACGAGCAGGCATCGCAGTCTGCTTGACGGGGGAACCCAGGGCGGCTTTCACGCAGGCTTGGCCCGTTGATGCTTGCTCTGGACTGAGGTGGTTCGCCCTGAGGTAATCAATCTCAGCGCCTTTACAACATAGATTCGCTCGTTGCGTCTTTCGTACCGCACCCGCACCCGTCGCCGTGCGAGAGGGTGACACGAGGCGGCTCGACAGTGACACTGCCAGAAGGGTTGATGCGCTCGTACGCCTCGCGACGGGCGCGCTGCTCGGCCAGCAACTCCGCTGCTCGGCTGCTCGCTGCTCTTTAAAGTGCGATCGTCTAGCCGCCGCGCGGCAGAGGTCCAGGGCGTTCACCAGGGTTCTGGAGTCGGCCGCGATAGCACGACAGCGGTCCTGGTTATCGGTCCCTGTCGCGGCGACGGAGAGAAGACAGACCCGCATCCACCGCGTAGGCGACGAGCAGGGCCATGGCCAAAATGGCCAGCAGCGCAACAAATTCCCAGATGGTCGGCAGGGAGGCGCGCCAGTCGTGGGTCACGATGTTCAGACCCATGGCGACGATCGCGACGGTTACGAACCAGACCGTGCGCTCGGAGGGAAGCTTCACTGAGGAGCCCTTCGTGGTACAGCGGGGTGACCAGGCTGGCACTGCACCCAGATCGTCCCAAAAGTTACTTCACGGAGCCAGCAATCCCCTGCCGCATCAGCTCTCTCAAACGCTCGCGAGTCCGCTGTTCGGCAAGTAACGTGGCGTGCTCGGCCGCGCGCTGCTGGACCGGCCAGGGGGTGACGAGCTGTCCGTCCGGGTTGATCCACGCGGACAGTCGGTGCCGGATCCAGCTCGGGAGCCAGCGTGGGGCGTGGGTGTGGATCCATGGGGTGCCGTCCGGCCGGTGGTCGAGCGCGTGCCGGATGTCGCTGATGGTCGCGCCAAGCTCGAACACGGGCCGCAGCACGCTGCGCAGGTGCCGCGCGGAGATGCGGCGCAACAGCGGCACCTCACGGATCAGCTGCTCACACGCTGCGAGTCTGTCCTTCCTGGTGACCGGCGTGACGGTCGCTCGCCACTCGCTGGCTGGTGTCGCGGGCGCGGTGCGTCGTCTCGCGCGCGCGTTACGGGGAGTCTCCTCACCTACAGCAAGGGGGGAGGGCTTGGGGGTGCAAGATCCATCCACAGGGGCGCTGCCTGCGGAAACGTCAGATACCAGCTCCAGGTGCGGGCGGGTCGGCACGGTCTCGCACGGCCACGGAACCTCCTCCGCGCTCACGGGCGTGACCGTCGCGGGCTGCGAGGGGTCGTCCTCATCGGCCTCAAGGATCGCAGTCGGGACGATCAGCAGGTACTGGGCGGCCTCGTTGCCGCGCCCGTCGTCGTCCAGCCCGCAGCGGGTGCCCTTCCGGAAGCGAACCGTGGTGCCGGGCACCGCGCGAGCCAGCAACCCGGCCTTGATGAACCACGCGTACAAGTTCGCGACGGTCCGCTCCGACAGCCCGAGGTCGGCGGCCAGGTGCTTCCAGGTGGCGCCCTTCTTCGGCGCGGTCAGCATCGCCCACGTCGAGCGTCTCATCACCTGCCAGGCGAACCGCAGAGCATTACGCATCCAGTCGGCGCGCCGGCCGGTGGCCTCAACGAGATACTGCACCGCCTCGGACCACAAGCCATGCGCGGGCGCGAGGATGTGCCCGTCCGGGATCAGCGGACGAGGCTCACCACTGCCCGGACGATCGGGGGGCGGGGGTGATGGGGACGCGGCTGTCCCGCACGCGACGGATTCCGGGCGTGCTGGGGCAGCCGCTTGGGCGCGTGCTATGGTCGGCTCCAAGCGTCACGGGTTTTGGCGCGCAGAAGCCCCCGGCAACGGCCTCGGGCCGCTGCACGAAAGACCTCAACGCGATGTTGTGAGGAAGCCGGACCGGCGACTCAGCCGCTCAGCTCGTCTGGTTGGCCGCCTGGAGCTGAACGATCTGGTCGCGGGTATCGCGACTTCGAGAGGGCCCCGTACGCGGGGCCTTTTCTCATGTCCGGGGCCTCTCCCCTCCGCCGCGCGCCTGCCATGCGGCAAGGCGACGACCGAGATCTCGTCGACGTCGAGCGGGGCACACTGCTGGAGTTTCGCGCCGGTTCACGATCACGGCGGTGACACCACGGTGAGGGGCGGAAACGTGCGGACGGGCGCCGCATTCGCGTTCTGCGCTGCCGATCGTCACACGTCCTTCCCGATCACAAGACCCCCTCCGGACTGGCCAAAGGGTCCGTTACGGATGGACCCTAGCGCGCTCGTCAATCAATGACCACTCCGCATAGCACATATATTGACGGCACGCACACAACCGCACCGGACAGCCCTCGCATGTCTGGAGATATCCAATACCCACCAGGCCCATGAAACCCGCTCCAGCGCCCGTACACGCCCACACAGACCCCGTCCGACGGTCAACGGCCAGCAGCACCTAGATGCCCGCGTGCTTGCGCAGGTCGGCCTCTTCCCGCGTCCCGGCCTGCAGCCGCCATCGGCACCGCCGTCCGCAACTCCAGATGGCCGCGCATCTCTCGAGTCACCGCGGCCGCCGACGATCGCTCGAACTTCTGACCGATGGGCGCAGGTCATGGAATGATTGCCTTACCGTCTACCGTTCCAAGACGCGGCAGACAGGTACCTGCCTCAACACGCGTTGAGACAGAGTCCGTGGTTCGGCTTGGCGGCACCAAACGCCAGGCCGTGTGGGAGCCCAGGTATGTGGCTAGCCTCGGCAGGATCAGTCGATGTGATGCCACCCGGCGAGGTAACCACTCGCTCGGAGCCGGTGCTTTACACCCACGTCCAAAGGAGAAGGTCAGCGAGTAGGACGGGAGGGTAGATGCTTAGCTGCACCTCGCTGGTCGGCTGAGATAGATAGCCATGGGGACCAATCCGGGAGCATGGCTCTCGGGCTTGGGTCCCGCTGGTGCGTTCCTCCTCGTAGCGATGTGCTTCCTTGCGATCCTGGGCGTTTGTGCGATCTTGGTCGCGGCCTACAAGACGAAGCACCGCGAGGGAGAGGTCCGCATCTCTTGGAAAGAAATCTCAGTCCGATGGAGCCAAGAGAAGGTACAGGAACAGTCTGAGGCGTTAGAACAGGCGCCAGAAGACACACCCGCGGTTGAGAAGCCGCGAGCAGCCGCTGGCGACACCGTCACCCCGAATGGGGGTGATGCAGTCGCCTAGAAAGGCCCCCTCTTTCCGAGGGGGCCTTCTGCATGTTGCGGAATGAAGGGCTCGGGCCCTCGCCACCTAGCTTTCGGAAGATCCCTGCTGTAGCTGCCGATGCCAGCGAGTGGGGTAAATCTCAATGTCGAGTGCTTGTTCCAGCCGTGCGAGGGTCGCTACGTCCGGGTAGACATCGCCAAGCAGCACGCGGCCGACCGTTCTCCACCCGAGGCCGGATCGCTCGGCCAGTCCGCGATGGGTCAACTCTCGCGTCTCCATCGCCGCCTTCAGCCGCCTGGCGATCTCCTGCCCAACATGAGCGCCAATGGGGGCGTCTGGCGATAGTTCAGCGCTTGGCCACTCGCCACTGACGATGTAGGCGTTCGGGGCTTGGTCATTGCGCACCAGGCCCTCCTCTACATCTGCGGCTCCAGCCTCCGTCTCGTGAATCGTCATCATTCCACCTCCACATGGGCCATACATGGCCCACGCAGTGTATGGTCCTGCAGTCCAAGGTGAACGCCGCCCGCCGGACGAAAGGCATGATCATCGCGCGAATCAACATCTACAAATACGAGGCCGGGGGCCGTGTTCTCGACGGCTGGTTCCACCAAGAGCACGCCCCCTCTGTGCGAAGCTCAAGTGAGACAGATGGGACTAAAGTTCCTTAACTGACATGAGTAGGGCGAGAACGGGTATCCACCGCAGTGACCATGACCAGCCATGATCTCCAGCGCGGCACCGGGCCGCGTGCCGACCGGCCCAAGCGGCGGACCTTCACCGCCGCCTACAAGCTGCAGATCGTCGAGGAGTACGACGCGGCGCCGGACGGCACCAAGGGCGCGATCTTGCGCCGGGAAGGGCTGTATGAGGCCAGCATCTCGCTGTGGCGGCGCCAGCGTGACAATGGTGAGCTGACCTCCGCCGCCGGCCCGGCCGGTGCGCCCCGGGCCCGCAAGACGCCCGAGCAGTTGGAGTTGGAGCGGCTGCGCAAAGAGAACGCGGCACTGGCGCGGGACAAGGCGCGGGCGGAGAAGAAGCTGGCGCAGACCGAGGCCGCCCTGGACATCATGGGAAAAGGTTTCGCGCTCTTGGAAATGATCTCCGAGAGCGCGGAGAACGAGCGTTCGTGACCACCGTCCGGCGCGAGACGCTGGAGCTGTTGCGGGCCGCCTGCCTGCCGATCGCCGCCTGCTGCGCGCTGACTGGGATTGCCCGGGGCTCCTACTACCGCAGCCTGCGCCCGCGGCCCGAGCGCGTGCCGGGGACGCGTCCGGCGCCGCCGAACAAGCTCACCGCGGCCGAGCGCGAGGAGGTGGTCGCGGTCTTGAACAGCCCGCGCTTTGCCGACAAGGCGCCCCGCCAGGTATGGGCCGCACTGCTGGACGAGGGCACCTACCTGGCCTCGGTGTCGACCATGTACCGGCTGTTGCGCGAGCGGGATCAGGTGCGCGAGCGCCGCGCCCAGGCCCGCCATGAGGCCCGCAAGAAGCCCTACCTGGTCGCCCGCGCTCCAAATGAAATCTGGTCGTGGGACATCACGAAACTGCCCGGCCCGCAGGCGCGGCAGTTCTACGACCTATACGTGATGATCGACATCTTCTCCCGGTACGTCGTGCACTGGGAGATCCACTTGCGCGAATCGGGCGAGCTGGCCCGGCAGTTCATGGAGAACAGCCTGCTCGCCAACGGCGGCATCGCCCCGCAGACGATCCATTCCGACAACGGCACGTCGATGACCTCCCAGCCGGTCAGTGACCTGCTGGTCAGCTTGGACATCGCCAAGTCTCATTCCCGGCCGAAGGTCAGTAACGACAACCCCTACAGCGAGGCGGCGTTCAAGACCCTCAAGTACTGCCCGGTGTTTCCCGAGCGGTTCGATTCCCTGGCCGAGGCCGAGACGTTCTGCCACCACTTCTTCCAGTACTACAACCACGAGCACTACCACGCCGGCCTGGGCCTGCACACGCCGTTCACCGTGCACATCGGCACCGCCCCGGCCATCCAGGACCGACGCGAGCAGGCGCTCGATCGCTTCCGCACGGCCAACCCCCACCGGTTCACCCGCACACCGCGACTACCCAAGATCCCCACGGTCGCCTACATCAACCAGCCCGAAGAAGACCACAACAGCGCATCCACGCCCGCGCAGGAGGCCGCCTAGCGATCACCTCGGCAGCGTCCCTGTCGCACTTGACTTGACACCTACCGGCCGAGCGATTCGACGAAGCCACGCGATGGGACGGCCAAGACCTCGTCAGCATCCTGACCAGTGACAGGGACGACCACGAGACGTTGTATCGAACGGCGGAAGGCAAATGGGTGCTCCACCGCTGGTCGCAGTGGGAAGGCAAAGATGACACCTACAAATTCATCGATCACGCACGGGCGCGCATCTGGCTGCTGACCTGCAACCACGACGACGCTGTCGTGAAGCACTTCGGCGAACTGCCCGATGAGGCCGGACCTGGCGCCAGTGACGCCGAAACGGTGCCATGATGGGGACACCACCACCTTCGTTCGGCGATCATGGTGGGCTACGTTTCGGGTAGCGATGGGTCGGCCTCCGGGCGCTAGGGGTAGCGCTGCTTTCCGGGGGCCGTTTCCCTTTCTCGGGCCACCTGTCCTGTGCCGCCGAGGGATGATTGCGTCTCCCAGGCACCTTGCAGCGACTCAGAGTGCGTAATCACATAGGTCGGCGAAGACATCGGTCAGTCAGGCACGCCAGTCAGCCGTCTGGCCAGGTCGGTGGCGTCCTTCTGGGTGAAGGCGCCACTGATCTCCAGCGCGGGACCAGAAATCGGCTGTGTAATGGCCGGTGCGGTGACCACTTTGCCGTCGATGACGATGGCGAGCTGGTTCCGCGGGGTGGGCAGCTGGTACAGGGCCGACGTCAGCGCGGCGAACTTGGCGCTGTCGGTGTTGTTGAGCGTGACTTGGACTACCCAGGTCACGCCTCCGGACAGGCCGGCTTCCGCCTTCTCTGCTGTGATGTCGGTCAGGCCCTGGCCGAGCTTGTAACACGAGGTGCCGTCGAGAGCGCCCACCGTACCCGTAGCGCAGGGAATGGAGGACGTCTCAAGCACGGGCTGCAGCGCAAAGGACGTCACGTGCGGCTCAGACCGAGGCGCTCCAGTCATCGCTGTGAGCACTCTGGCCGCCATGAAGATCATGACGACTGCCAGCCCAAGAGCGACAATCGTTCCCGCGACAATAGCGATCACATGAACACGCCTCACAGAACCCCTCCCACAAGACGAGCTATCCCTTCTCGTATGACTGTCAGGGAGTTCCCCCCTCCACTCGTGACGACCGGAGCCTCTCGGTCAAACTATGGCGGCATGAACCTTATGGTCATCAACTTCCAGTGACAATGGTCAGCCTGTCGATGACAGAGGACGCCCCCTCCGGTGTCCATCAACCCACACTGGCTACAATCGAACACGTGAGCGAAGTGCACTGCCGCAAGGTCGTCGCCGAGTCCCGCATCGCGGCCATCGCCGTCATCGCGGCCGGAGAGACGTTCCCCACCCCGCTGTGGCAGCACCGCAACTTCGCCAGCGCCGTCCTCCGCCTGGCCGACCTCGCCGACCAGGCCGACGACGAGGAGCTGCAGCAGCTCACCGACGAACTGCTCGCCCTATTTCACGTCCTCAGCGAAGCACTGACCAACCACTACGGCCCGGCGCTTGCCGCGCACGCCGAACGCCTCCAGATCAGCACCGAGCAGGTGGAGGAACGCCTCTACCCGCCACTGCCAGCCGACGACGCCACCCGCCGCGCCTACGCCAACAGCATCTACGGCTCGGCCGACCGGCTCCGCAAGGCCGGGCTCATCGGCCTGGGCCAGGACCGTGGCCACGTCCTGCACAACATCGTCCGCATCGTGTGGGTGCTCGCGCAGCGCCGCGCCGACATCGACGCGTTCTTGACCCGGTTGGAGCAGCTGCGGGCCGATCTGGACCTCGTAGCGCGCATCTCGTAACACAAGTGACGACGATCACACCCAAACCGGTTCGCTTACGCAGGACGCCGCGTTCAAGTTGATCCCGCTCCTGGAGGCGAGCCGCTCGGCGGGCTGGCCCTTCTGACCGCTCTGAAAGACGTAAAGACCCCGCCGCCCTTGATGGGGCAGCGGGGTCTTCGTTGTCACAAGTAAGCGATTGGGCACACCATGATGGCGGCTCTCACCCCTCAACCCAGGACTACCTGGACGTCGGTACGTGCTCGTCTATCTCGCGAATCAATGCCTGCACGGTGCCCAAGCGCCGGGAATGCGGCATCAGCTCAGAACGAAGCTCGTCCAACAGGGAGAGACATCGAACCGAGGTGACCATCGGGAGTCGCCGCACCGCCAGACGCCCTGCGTGTACGGCCTGGTCCAGATCACCAGCTCCGGTGTAAGCGAGACTGAGCAGGGCGCTGTGGCGTAGCGCCGACCGGCGGTGCGCATCCGATGCGTCCAAGGCTCGTTCACGCAGCAAGGGCTCGGCTTTCAGGATGAGGCGGTTTCGGCGCCCGGGGACCTGACGCGCGAGCATGACGAGAGCACGACCAGCGAGGGCGTCTAGCTCGGTCGGTGTGACGTAACTGGCCCATGCGGGCCGTTCCTCGTCGGCTTCGCTGATCAGCCCCGCAGCACGGTCCCTGGCGCGCTCGACCCCCGTCAGATCGCCCGCACCAGCGTGCGCGAGAGCGCTGCGTGAAGCGATAAGTGCCTGCACAGCGGTGGGTGTATGGGATGCGGCCTCCGTGGCCGCTGCGGCGAGTTGAAGAGCGTCACGGTGCTTTCCGAGGGTGGTCGCGTGGTTGCTCATCAACGCCATGATGCTGGCGGCCACGCCCCGATCGCCTGCGGAGTGAGCGGCGTGCAGACCCGTGAGGTACCAGCGTTGCGCGCGGCCGTCGAGCGCCGCTTCCTGCGCCATCCAGCCGGACGTCTGCGCGAGCTGCGCGAGCGCCGTGCACAGGCGCTTACCGGTGTTGGCGTCGTAGCTGCCAGTGCGCACCAACCGGGCCACGCTGTCGAACTGGCCGCCGACGAAGTCGGCCGCGGCGCTTCCATGTTCCTCATCGAGCTGCTGCGCGCCCGCGACCGTGGTCTCGATGAGAGACATCAGCGAAGGCGGGACATGGCTGGATGTTGTCTGCTCCGGGATCGACGCGGGAGCGTCCAGCCACTCCCAGGCCGGCCCGGTCAAGGCCACGCCGCTCAGGGTCAGGAATGTGCGTCGTGTCAACATGCCGAGCCGCCACTCTCCCAACAGGTGCTGTAGGCCCGCGTGGTCCCACGGTACGTCAAGATCCCCACCCAGCCAGATCCTCGACGGGCGCGATGGAGTGGTCGCAGGCCACACCATGTCGAAGGAGATCGGCCGCTTGAGGGCCTGAACCAGCAGCTCAACCACAATGTCGGGGATCGGCGCACGCGGAGAAGCGCCGCGTAGCCAATGGTAAGGCGTCTTCTCATGGACACGGCGCTTCCCTGGATGCTGCTGGAGCACCGCGTTAACGCGCCTGGCGAGAGCCTCTGGACGCCATCCCACTTCGTCGAGCAGCAGCTTGAGCGATGGGTTCGGCTCTGGTGGCCGGACTTCACCAGTGACGGCACGGGCCATGTGGGGGCCTTCCGGCAGCGGAGGGTGGCAGCGGAGCACATGAGAACGCGTCGTCGAATCTACGCCCCCGGCCAGGGGTCTGACGGTGAAACGCACCAACCGCACCAACTCAGCGTCCGACCGCACCACCCGCACCGGCGGCTCGCCTACCCGAGTCATGATCGGCGATCCATCGTGGTGAGCAGCGGCCCCGCACCGCGCGAGGTTTCCGTGGCCGTACTCCCCGTTGCGGCCACATGAGCCGCCTCCTCATCTCGCTGGCCTCATCCCAAAGGAGTAGCCATGCACGATATGGCGCACAGTGCCCACACGAACCAGCAGAGAACCCCCGCCGATTCTCTCACCGTGCGCGGCGGGCGCACCCTGTCGGGAACAGCGACGGTGGACGGCTCCAAGAACGCAGCTCTGCCGCTGCTGGCCGCCGCCGCCGTACTCGGCCGGCCGGTCACCCTGACCAACCTGCCCACTTCCTCGGACACCGCCGCGCTGGCCGCGCTGATCTCCGCGGCTGGCAACCTGGTGGTCGCCTCTCCCGATGGCGCCCACACCATGCATGTCACGCCCGCGCGTGACCAGCGCGGCCCCGTTGACCGCGCGCTCGCCGCCCGCATCCGCGCCTCTTACTACCTGGTGCCAGCCCAACTGGACTGCGGCGTAGCAGACCTCCCGTGGCCGGGCGGCTGCGCCGTGGGCCACCGCGGGATGGAGCTGCACTTCGCCGTCTACGAAGCGTTCGGAGACACGGTCCACACCAGCGACGACGGCTATCGGATCACCAGCACCAAAAGCCAAGCCCGCACTCCGGTCGAGATCACGCTGCCGTTCCCGAGCCGCGGCGCCACCGTGGTGGCGCTGTTGCGGGCCTTGGTCGCTCACCGCCCACTGCTGCTGCATATGCCCTCCCTCTGCCCGGAAGTGACCGGCCTGGTGGAGGCGCTGCGGCTGGCCGACCATCACGCCGCCTACCTGCCGGACGGCACGCTGTCCTTCGAGCCCGGCGTGGCCTGCCCCGTCCGATGGAAGGTGCCCGGCGACAAGATTGAGGCAGCGACGCTTCTGGTCGCCATGGCCGCCACTGGCGGGCACGGCCGCATCCTCGGAGTAGACCCTCACCATCTGACGCCCTTCATAGAGCTGCTGACCAAGGCAGGATTCGTCGTCGAAGCGATCCCCGGTGGCGTCGAGCTCGGCGCGGACTTCCACCTGACGGGGACACCGATCAACGCGATCGCCTCCCTGGACACGCTGGGCGACGCCGATGGCCTCGACGCGGACTTCGAGCCGCCGCTGATGGCCCTGGCCATGACCGTGCCCGGCGTTCACTCCTTCGCTGACGAGATCAACCGTGGCCGGCACGCCAATCTGGTGCCGCAGCTGCGTCGTCTGGGCGCGGTCATCTTCGAGGAGTCCGCCACCGCCTGCCGGGTGAGCGGCCCGCAACGACTGGTCGGCGCGGACGTGGTAGCTGAGGACATCCGGACCGGGGCGGCGCTGCTGCTGGCCGCGCTGGTGGCCGAGGGCACCACGGTGGTGGCCCGTCTCAGCCAGGTTCGGCGCGGATACGCCGACCTGCCCGGCAAGCTCTGCGCGCTGGGCGCCGACATCACCGACACAGCCGGCGTGGTGTGAGTGATGGCCGCGGTCACAGCTCGTCTTCCCCTGCGCTCGGTGGACTCGATCCTGGCCACCACCGACGTGCATTCCGCTCTGGAGGAGCCGTCGTCGCTACTCACGCACCTGCACAGCGTCCGGCCCACCACGCTCGTGGCCGACTGCGGCGACTTCTTCGAGGGCAGCGGCCTCTACCATCTCGGAGGCGGCGAGATCGAGCGCCGACTTCTCATCCAGCTGTACGACGTCCTGGCCCCTGGCAATCACGGCTGGCACCATCACCTGGAGCCTGACCTGCGCCCGCTGACGGTGTGCGCGAACGTCACCGACGCGGCCGGAGACCTGGTGTTCCGACCCGTGCACTGGGCTCAGATCGGCGGCCAGCTCGTCGCCATCACCGCGGTCCTGGGCGAGCAGGCGTTCACCTGCCTGCCCGCCCAGCACCGCGCCGGCCTGCGATTCGTTTCCCCGGCTCACGCGCTGAACGCCTTGTCCGCCACCCATCGAGCCGATGCGTGGGTCGTGCTGAGCCACTCCGGCTACAAGCACGACATCGAGCTGGCACGGGCGTGCCCGCACCTGGATGTCATCTTCGCCGGCCATTGCCACAGCGACCACTACGGGCCCACGACGGTCGGGGCCACGCTGGTGGTCAAGGGGTATGAGCAGGCGGCCGGTTACGCCACGGCCAAGCCGAGCGGGCCGGGATGGCACGCTGCGGCTCACCGGTTCGCTCCCGCCAGCGGCGTCCCGGCGCCGCTGCAGGCGATCACGCGGCAGATCGACGAGCTGCGTGAGCGACTACGGGAACCGCTGGGCGTACTGGCCCCGCGCTTCCGCCGTCGGCCCTTGGACCTTGATCGGCTGCTCAGCGAGGCCGCCACCTACCTGCTGCAACGAAGCGCGGCCGAGGCGGTGGTTCTGAACCGCACCAGCCTGCGTACCGTCGACCTGCGTGACTACCTCACCAGAGGGTCACTCCTGCAGATCGAGCCGTTCGGTAACCGGCTCACCAGAGTGAGCCTGCCTGAGAAGGCCCATGACCAACCGCAGAAGCTCGTGGAAGACCTGGCCACGTGGATGGGGCCGATCATCACCGCGCCCGACCCACTTCCGACCCGCCTTCGTCACGTCCTGACCACCGGCTACGTGGCGACGACTTTCCTGGACGACTCCGGCACCACGCCGGACGGAGAGCCGCTCGCCGACATCATCCGGCACGTGCTCAGGACCAACCGGCCCTGACCAGATGGGGAGAGCGAACACCCATGATTCTCACCGGACCAGAGATCCAAGCCGCCGTCCACGACGGCAGAGTACGCATCGACCCGTACGACCGCGACCTGATCAACCCGAACAGTTACAACGTCCGGCTCGGCGACACCCTGCACGTCTACACCGAGCCTGTCATCGACGCCTACCGCCACAACCCGACCCAGACACAGCGCATCGACTCGACGGGGTTCGTCCTGCAGCCCGGCGAACTGTACCTCGGCCACACGCAGGAGCAGGTCGGCAGCGACGTGTTCGTGCCGCTGCTGTTCGGCCGCTCCTCTGTAGGACGACTCGGCCTGTTCGTGGAGATTACCGCCCCCATCGGCGACGTGGGGTTCCATGGCCAGTGGACGCTGATGCTGTCCCCTATCCGGCCGCTGCGCGTCTACCCGGGCATGAGGATCGGCCAGGTCATGTTCTTCGTCTGCGTCGGCCCCATCGACCTGTACCGAGGCAAGTACCAGGCGTCGATCGGCCCTCAAGCCTCGCGACTGTGGCGCGACCGGCAGCCGGTAGAGGTGCTCTCGTGATCCTCACCGGCCCCGCCATCGCCGCCGCCATCAGGGCGGGCGAGATTGCCATCAGTCCGTTCGAAGAGGAACGCCTGTCCCCGAACGCCTACGACTGGCGGCTCGGGGAGCACCTGCGCGTGTGCGAACAAGACCTCGACGCCGCCGCACCCTGCGGCTTCCCCGAGGTCGTCATGCCTCCCAGCGGTTTCGTACTGCAGCCGGGCGTCCTCTACCTCGGCCACACCCTGGAGCAGACCACCTCCGAGCATTACGCCCAGTTCCTCAACGGCGACCGCACCATCGGCGGCCTGGGCATCTGGGTCCACGTGTCCGCGCCTCTCGGCCACGCCGGGCACGCGATCCGCTGGACGCTGGAGATCCGCGCCGCCCGCCCGGTTCGCGTCTATCCCGGGATGACGTTCGGCAAGCTCGTCTTCTTCCAGACGTTCGGCGCTCCCGCCAGCTACCAGGACCTCGGCCTCAAGTACACCGGCTCGGTCGGCATCGACGTGTCACGTCTGTACGAGGAGATCCAACACTCATGAACGACCTCAAGTTGAGCGGCCCCGTACTGACCGCGTTGGACATGCCCGTGGCCAGTCCCGGCGGCAGCATCGAGCTGCTGTACGACCTCTACACGGGGACGACGCCGCTGATCGACGCCACGGTGTTCATGCTGGCCGGCGACCCTCCGCCGCCGCGCCTGCCAACTGGAGTACGAGTGGTGGAAGCCTCCGGCAAGTGCCTCGACGGTGCACCGTTCTGGGCGTACGTCGACCGGCTGCGCGACGCCCTGGCAGGAGCGGTCGACCGGGACACGGTCGAGATCGTGCACCTGCAGCATCTTGCGTTCGGCGCCGCCCCGGCCCTGCTCGGTCTCCTGCCTGACCATCCCGCGCTGGCGCTCGTCCACGGCACAGACCTGATCTTCGCCGCCACCCATCCCACCCAGCATCGCGTCCTGGCCGACACCGTCGCCGCCAGCCGCGCAATCGTCGCGCCGACGGCAGCGATGGCCGACCTGCTCATCGCTCTGCACGAGCCCGCCCGTCAAGCGCGCATCATCCATCTCCCGTGGGGCATCCCCGACGAGCTGATCCACACCCCGCCGCTGCCCCCTCGGGATCCGGACGGCACGCTACGGGTGTTGTACGCCGGGCGCTTGACGCAGGAGAAGGGATTCGACAGCGTCTACCGCATCATCACGGCCGTCGACGGCATGCACCTGTCCATCGCGGCCCCGCCGCGTCAGTACTCCGCTCACCCCATCTACCGGGAAAGGTCCAGCTACCCGCACACCTACCTCGGCTGGCTACCCCGCCGCAGGCTGTGGCAGACCTTCGCCGACCACGACCTCCTCATCGTGCCCTCCACCACCCTGGAAGCCTTCGGCCTGACCCCCTTGGAAGCCCAAGCGTGCGGTCTGCCGGTGCTCTACCAGCCCGTGCCCGGCCTGCAGGAGGTGCTCGGCGACTCCGCGCTGAGCAGCGTCGCCGACGCCTCAACGTTGACCCGCGTGCTGCGCGACCTGCGAACTGATCCGACGATCCTGGACGACTTGCGCGCGGCTGGCCGACGGAACGCGGGCCGCTTCCCGCTCTCGGCCACCGCGGCCGCGCTGCATAAGCTCGGCCAGGACATCTGACACGCACGCTGTTCGCCTGCCGGGAGCGTGCGTGGTTACTACGCTGGCCACTGCACACCGGCTCGACCATCAGGACGCATCATGGATGACACGCACGAGTCGATCACCCGGCTGCTGGAGCAGGGGGTGAGCGAGCGTGTATTCCCCGGCGCGGTCTGGGCGGTCGGCGACGTCGACGGCGTCCTCGACTGGGGGGTGTGCGGGCTGGCCGATCCCGACGACCCCGGCTCCGCGATGCGGCGCGACACTTTGTTCGACGTCGCCAGCCTCACGAAGGTCGTCGCCGTGTGGGCCGTCATCGGCAGCCTGTGGGAGCAGCAGCATCTCCCGCTGGACGAACCGCTGGCCACCTTCTGGCCCGAGGTCGACGGCCGTCCACTCGGCCTGGTTACCGCCCGCCAGCTCCTCACTCACACCGCTGGTGTGCCACTGCGAGCCAACCTCAAAGCTCTCTACGGCACCGACCACCGCTCCATCCGGGACGGCGTCCTCCGTGAGGCGCTGCACCGCCCGCCCGGCGAAGCGGTCGAGTACACCGACCGCGCCGCCCTCATCTTGGGCTTCCTCGCCGAGCACCTCACCTCGACCCCGCTGGACCAACTCGCTTCCGAACGGATCTGGGAACCGCTGGGCATGACGAGCACCCGCTTCGGCCCGCTGCCGACCCAGGATCGAGCGCGGTGCGCGCCCACAGAGCTTGACCCCGACACTGGCGCCCATCTGCGGGGCGTTGCCCACGACTTCTCCGCTCGCCTGCTCGATGGTGTGTGCGGCATCGCGGGCGTATTCTCCGACTTGGATGATCTGGCGCGCTTCCAACGCCACCTCCTCGACCCCGTGCCTGGGGTCGGGTACAGCGATGCCTGGGTCACGGAATCCCTCCAGATCCACACTGGGATTCTCACGCCCCAACGTGGACTGTTCTGGCATCCCGCTCCGGGCAACGACGACACCTACGTCCATTACGGGTTCACCGGAACGGCCCTGTGGGTCTCCCCCAAGCACGAACGGTGGTCCATCCTTCTCACGAACAAGTTGCACTATTCACGGGATCGCGAGCCGCTGATGACAATCCGCAACGCCTTCCGCACGCTCGTCTTCGCCTGAGCCGGTGCTCGACTGCTTGAACGACGAAAAGCCCCCGCTCACCTCCGAAGAGGCGAGCGGGGGCTCCCTAGCGGGGGCGACGTCGTGGCTGTCTCAACGCTGGTCCAGTGGCAGATCCGGCCGGGCGGTGTGCCGCGCCACGTACCCGGACACGTATGTGATCAGGCCCGGCAGGAGCGGGATTGCCAGCGTCTCGATCGCGTCGGGTAGCCACGAGATCAGGTCGAGACTGGCGTTCACGGTCTGCAGGACGGTCAGGAGCGCGAGCAGGCCCAAGTAGGAGCCCGCGGTGGCGGCCGTGACCTTGCGCTCGACCGGCTGGCGTTCGGGGTTTTCATGCACCATCGTTCCTCCTCGGGATGGGTGCGGACATGCGAAAGCGCCCACCCCTGGCTGGGTAGACGCAGTTAGACCGGTTCGTCGGATGGTTCCGTCGATCAGCCGGACTCGTACCCCTCGCGGCCGACAAGCGAATGGCGGACTGCCAACCAACCGACTGTGCCGTTCTCGCGCTTCACCGGCTATGTGATTACCCGGAAAGGCGATTGACGTTTTGGCTGTTCAGCCGCCTTTCCACACGGGCGAGTTAACGGATCTTCTGCGCCGAGTCAAGATCTTGTTCCCAAGCGCTCCGGATGTGAAGATCTCCGGCGGACCTTCACACCTGCAGCGAAGGGAAAAAGTGTGCATTTATGGACACGTCATGCACGGAGAGCAACCCTGGGAATGGTGCTAATAGGCGCATTATTCTCTGCCCCGCTCGGCCCCATCGCTTCGGCACAGACCACCGACGATCCTGGAGCGGCAAAGTCGACAGCCACGACACCGTCCCCCGCCGCGTCGCCGTCCACGCAAGCAGATAAGGATGCTGCCCGAATCCGAGCGGCCAACGCCTCCATTCGCGAGGACACGAGCGCCGGAAGAAAGTCAACCTCAGCGATCAAGGTCACCTCGTCCCGCCCCTGCGAGGAGGTGAAAAAGCAGCTGAGCAGTCTGCGGGCCAAGGGTGTGGACAAGGTCATGTGTACCCGCCCGCCTAAGCCGAAGATCGCCGCGGAGGAGCCTCCGGGCGGCGTACCCCCCGGCGTGCCCAACTGGTGCAAGGACGAGACCACTGGTTGGTACGGCCAGACCCGCTTCAACCAGTGCTTCTGGCAGATGGAAGGTGTCGACTGGATCCTGGCCGACACCGGTGAGGTCGTCGGCGGCATGGACTTCACCCACTACGTCGATGTCGTCACCGTGTGGAACGAGGGCGCGCTCATCTACGGCGAGCACATCTGGATACACAACGAGTGGGGCGAATGGGAGCCCACGACGCAGATCAGCTTCGGCGGACACTGCAACCCCGACTGTACGCAGGTGTCTGCCAGCGGCCCCAAGCCGCTGCAGTTTCGGACGTGGCTGCAGTTCAACGTGACGCTCAAGGTCACCGTTCCCACCGGCACGATGGAGAACATCAGCCTCGACTCACAGCTCACCTGGGCCACCCCCAACAGCGGCGACTTCGACAAGGCCGTCTATGTCACCGACGGCCCCATCGATCTGCGCTGCGACAACGGCATGCTCAAGGGCTGGACGAACACGGGCTGCGTCTTCTCCGACACCTGGCCTACTCTTACCTACAAGCGCAGTGAGGTCGAGGAGATCGTTGGCCACATCAGCCGCGCCCAGGCAAGAGGCAACCCTGGCGCCGTGGGCGACGTTCCCCTCACCCGCATGTACGACGACGCGGACGCGGAGCAGAACCGCGAGGATGCGTGCAGTTTCCTCACCGGGTCTCCCCCAGCCGGAGCGAACTGTGACGAGTATCCGTTCGCGCACACCTATGAGGGTGCCTACACCGGCGGCGGCGACTACCCCTCCGACTTCTCCGTCGAATGGGTGAACGCCACCCAGAACTCCCAGGCTGGCGGCCAGTATAGTAATTTCGTCCGGGACCAGCGACTTCTGGATAAGGATGCGTTCTTCGTCTTCCCTGACATGAACTCCTAAACGCAGCGGAGTCTTCGCCCTATGACTGCCACGTCTCCCTCCTACCAATCGAGCGTGCACCTTTCTTATCACCAGATCCAGCTTCGGGAGCTGGACGAGGCTGGTCCGGAGTTTCCGGCACGGTTCGACAACGGCTTGATCGCTGTAGCCGAGGAGGGGGATGGCGCGACGATTCTTACGGGCATCGCGCTGGGCCTGGTAGACGTTGAGGTGCAACTGGCCGACGAGCCTCCGGTCCTCGACCTCGACAGCTGGGAGGAGATCGTCGAAGTCTCCATCGAGTCCACCACAGGGTCACTTATCGTGTGCGGGCTCGATGGGGATCTCCCCAACCTGCCGAATCTCGCCCACCAGGGCGAAGGCTTCTACCGGCTACGGGTACACGCGCGAGGGCGAGACACCAAGCCGGACGGGGTGGCCAGCATCCCGGTTGAGCACTACCTGATCATCTCGTGGCCAGCGGAACCTCAGCCCGACATGCCCTTCAAGTACGCTGACGTGTTCGGCGCGGGGGTCCGTCGGCCGATGGGCACCTAGTCGGCGTAGCCGCGCAGCGCGGCCAGGACGATCTGCCTGGTGCTGGCGTTGCCATCACGGGCTCGGATACGGCCGAGCAGGGGCCGCTCGCCGGTCACGTGGACGGCTTCCACGACCAGGTGATGTCCCACGTCTCCTCGTCGATGACGCCGGTCGCCTTCAGCCCGACCTTCTCCTGGTAGCTGGCGCACACCGCTTTCGACTGCGGGCCGTAGATGCCGTCGACGTCGATCGTCCAGCCGCGCTTCTTGAGCTTGTACTGCCAGGCGTGCACGTCGCTACCCTGCATGTACGGGTCGTCCAGCTTGATGACGCGGCCGGGCCAGATAGGCACGCTGTCCTTGTAAACGAGCCGGATGGGCTTCTCCATCGGCTTGTCCGGGCGCGGAGCCCCCGCTTTCACCCACGCGTACAGCGGCCCGCCGGGGCAGGAGGTCGCGTAGCCGTCGCAGTGGCCCTTGATCTCGTTCCCGGCGTCGCCCTTGTCGCGCAGGTATTCGATCGCGTCCCGGAGAGCGTGCAGCATGGAGTCGTTCGGCTGGGTGAACCCCGAGTCGCCGACCAGCGCCAGCACCGCGTAATGCTGGCTGTTCAGACCCGGGCCGTTCGCCGCCGGCAGATGGTGCGCGCCGCGGCCGATGAACACGTACCCGTGCGGGCAGCAGGCCAGGTTGTAGCCGAAATCGATGTACTTCTCGCCCCGGCCGCCTGACATGTGCATCTGCTGGATCTGGTGGACGAGTTGCACGCACAGCTTGTGCTTCTTCGGCCCCGCGATGTCGGCGGGCACTGGCCCGCCGGTGTAGTGGATCTTCACACCGCGCGTGGAAGAGACACGCGTGTAGCTGCCGGTCGGGGATGCGGCGTTCCAAGCGGCACGCGAAACCTGCTTCAAGGAGTCACCTCTCGTGAGGGTTGGAGGTTGAGCCACTCGGCCACGGTCAGGCCGAGGGCAGAGGTCGGAATGTGGATAGGGAGGACAGCGGGCACAAGCAACACGCCGTCATGTACCGGCAGCACACACCGATCCATGTCTGTGACCAGGGCGTATGTCTCCATTCGAAGGGTCACTGAGATAATGAAGCTGGCACAGTCAAATGACGCTTCGGGGAGACGTCATGGCTAAGAGCAACGCTGGCAAGAGCAGCAGCAAGCGGACAACTGGGAAGGATTCCAAGCGCATCCAGAGCGCGGCGGACAAGAACCCATCGAGCAAGTCCGCCACAACCGGCTTCAAGGAGCGCGCCCAGTCGGCAGCCGCCAAGAACGAGAACAAGCAGTAGGTCAGCCTCGCGTCAGCGCGATCAGCGCGATGACCGCACTCGCCACGGTCACTAGCGCGGACACCACAGCGATGATCTGCCGTGTGCGCTCGGCCAACTGGGTGTTGGTGACAGCGGTCTTCTCGACTTCGGCGAGCCGGGTCTGGAGCTGCTCGACGTGCTTGGCCAGCTCGGCGTGCCGGTCGTCGACCTGGTCGAGCCGCTGGAGGATGAGCGCGGTGGAGCTGTTCGTGCGCTCAAACCCCAGCTCGACCGCGCCGCGCAGCTCGGCCAGCGCCAGGGCGAGGTTCGGAGTCTCATCCACGAGCCACCGCCCAGGGCTTGCGGCCCATCCACGTCGCCGGCGGCTTCAGGCTGTAGGACGGCATGGTAGGGACGTCCTGGTTGGAGCGGTACCAGTCCACCGCGAGGCGGCGCGCCTGCACCCGGGCGGGGTCGAGCCGAGTCATGGCCTTGACCGGCTCCAGCGGGTCGGGCGGGGCTGTCACGTCCAGGCCGACGTAGGCGAGCACGTCCTGCCGGAACTGCTGTCTCTCTGGTTCAAGGCTCGCCCGGTAGGTCTTGACGGCTTGAACGCGGGCCAGGTGCGCGGCCAGCCGGTCGGCGTCGCTCACGCCGGGAGTCCAGCAGGTCGGCAGCCCGTGCGTGGCCTGCAGCACCTGAACCACCGTCGGGTCGGTGCGGGCCAGCGGGTCGTCCGGCGCCGGGATCCACGGCTCGTGCAGCACCACATCGAGCAGCGTGTCCAGGTCGTCGGGGTCGACGGCGTACTCGGCCGCCCGCCACTCCCACGTGGAGTGCGGAATGATCAGCATGTGCGCCACCGCGTCCGGGCGGACGCACACGATCCCCCACATCGGCTCAGCCCCGTCATGGCCAGCCCGCCGCCCAGCCTTGGCCCCGCCTGTTTCCAGCAGGCTGGTGGCGCTGTACCCGAGTTCGGCATCCCAAATTTTCCAGATCTCCGCCACGACGGCGGCCTCCTCTCCGTCGTCGACTAGGGTCTGTTTCTCGAATCAAGCGCGGCACTGGATGGTGTCGCCCGCTGGGGCTCTGCTTGGCGCCACGATGAGATGATCGCGATATGCAGGTTCGCCCGGCTGTTATCGAAGATGCTCGGCGTGTTGCTGAGGTTCATGTGTGGTCCTGGCAGACGGGATATCACGGGCTATTGCCGCAGCCGTTTCTCGACGAGTTACGTCCGTCCCAGCGTGTGCCGCGGTGGACGCGGATCATCCAGCAGGATGCATGGCCTCGACAGGGCACGCTGGTCGCGGAGGATGTCGGTGAAGTGGTCGGCTTCGCGAACTTTTGCCCCACCCGAGACGACGACCATGACTACGTGGAGGTAGGGGAGATCACCTCGATCTACGTACTGCCGGCTGCCTGGAGGTGCGGTGTTGGACGCCAATTGATGACAGCGGCGATGCTCGCGCTCAGGTCGGCGGACTTCGCGTCCGCAACCTTGTGGGTACTGGAAGGCAATGTCCGTGCGATTCGGTTCTACGAACGGTTGGGCTGGCAGCCAGACGGCACCGTCAAGGACGACGCGATAGGCGGGATCGAGATCCGTGAGCTGCGGTATCGGTGGGAGTTCAGCTGACCGCCCGTTCATTCACTGCGCCTACGCCTTCCTCGGCACTGTGACCCTGGCCGCCCTGGCCATTTGGCTCTGAACCTGATCTAAGAAACAGCTCCTAGTGGCGGTGACTCCACCAATAGAAGGCTTTGCCTGACCACACCCCACCGCCCTGAGACCAGCCGAAGGAGAAGCTGCTCTGGTTGGACAGGTCGAGGCACCAGTAGAAGTTCGGGTTGGCCGCGCCATCCCTGATCGTGGCGACCGGGCCCATGTTCGAGGCCATGGTCGCCCCGTAGAAGATGGTCACACCACCGTTGTCCGGCGAGACCGTGCCGGACCCGGCGTGCACAGTGTCGTACGGGTCCGCGCCGTTGGTATCCCACACCCGGCCCCGTAGATACCAGCGGCCCGTGGAGTTGCAGTGGATGTAGGACTGCGTGGACGCGGCGCCGTCGTCATAGCCGAACCGGCCATACCCCTCGGCCACATCCAGGCCCCCGCCCTGACGAGTGGAAAACGAGGCGTCACGGATACCCAACCGGACCAGCCCGGCAGCGACCTGGAGCTCGGCCCGCGCGGTCCCGCCGCTGTTTGTCCCCGACGTGATGAACGTCGTCGTCTCGCCCGGATACAGCCCATCGACGGCGTAGAACCGCGCATAGTTTGTGTTGCCGAGCCCGCCCGGGTAGAACCGCAGGTCGAGCGTGGAAGAGTCAAGCACGAACCGCTGCCCGGTCGGCGAGCTCCGGACGATCGAGCCGGTGATGATCTTGCCGTTGAGGGCGTCTGCCTGGATCTTGCTCGCGGTGATCGAGTCAGCCGCGATCTTGTCAGCCGTGATCGCCGCGGCGGCCAGGTGCCCCGTCTGGATGGCCCCGGCTGTGATCTTGTCCGCCTCGATCGCGTTGGCCTGGATGTGGCCTGCCTGGATCGCGAGCGCCTGGATCAGCCCGCCTGTGATCGTCCCAGCGGTGATCTTCGCGTTCGCGGGGATCGTGCCGTCGATGATCGCGGTCGCACCATTGATCACCTGGCCGATCAGGTCGGTATCCACGAGCGGCCTGGTCTGTGCCACCACCTGAGCGGACTCTCCCGACACATTGCCCGACCGGTCGAGCGCGACCAGCCAGAACTCCCTGTCCGTGTTGTACGGCAAGCCCGGCACGACCGCGGTCCCGGCCTGCTCCAGCCACTCCACCGATTGGCCCTCGTCGGCCGAGTCCAGCGGGTCACGCATCATGACCAGCACCCGGTGGAAGTCGACCGGCATGCCCGCCCCAGCGCTGGTGAGGCCGTCCCAGGTGACGCGCACGATCCCGAGCCGGGAATCGACGACCGGCGTGGACGGGCTCGGCGGCGGGTCCTCGTCGTCCGGAATGGTGATGACCGGCGAGGCCGCAAGTTGCCCCTTGACGCCCTGGTTAGTGGCGCGCACCCCGAACCGCCACTGCGACTTCGGCGTCAGCGGGCTGTAGGAGATGCTGGTGCCGTCGGTGTGGCCGAGCACGCGTTCCGCGCCCGTCCCGGGCGGTGTCTGCCCGATCAGCTCGTACCCGTCCACTGCCAGCGCGACGCCGTTGACGTCCGTGCTGACCGGCAGCCACGACACCATGATCAGCCCGTGCGCGTAGCCCTCCGCATCCAGGTACGCCTGCGGGTTCACGATCAGACCAGTGGGCGCGGCCGGCACCCGGTCTTTGGCCTCCGGAGCCGGTTCGCTTCCGTTGCCGCCCTCGGCCACCCCACCTGACAAGATGCCGTTCGCTCGGCGAGCCAGACGGATGTCCCTTTCCAGGAATCTGTCGTTCAACACCAGGTTGCCGCCGATCACGCCGTCCGCGTCCACCGACAGCGTCAGCTGCCGGACCCGCAGCCCCTGCATGACCGCCTGATCGCCCGGAGCACGCACCGTGTCACCCGGCCGGTAGTCCTTCCACGGCAGGAACCGCGCCGCGTACGGCTTGATCTGCCGGGTGAGCTGCACCCGCTCCCCGCTGGCGCGCTCCAGCGCCGTCTGAGCGAGCAGACGCGCGGTCGCCTCGTCCTTCACCCCGCCCTGGCTCTGGAAAACCTCCCACCGGCCCCACGGCCGGACCGCACCCGGGTTCGTCACCTCGACCGACAGTCCCTCCTCACCCGTGATGAGGATGGCCGACGCGGCGTCCTCGAACGTCGCATCATCCGGGGCCTGGTCGACGTCGCGGCCCAGCCGAAGCTCCACCGGCCCAGGCCCGGCAGCGAGCTGACGGCCGAGCGTCGTGTTCTCGTTGAACACCCGCAAGGTGCGACCCTGCATCTGCCAGTCGCACGCCCCCTGCTCCGACAGGTTCAGCAGCAACTGCAGCAGGTCGGTGCCAGGATCCAGGCCCAGCGTCATCGTGACCGCCCACGGCTGCCCGGCTGAGTCGCGCATCGGCGTGAAATCGTAATCGAGGCCGGGCACAGTGCCACGGCCTTGGCCCTCGTCGATCACCTGGGAGAGGATGTCGCCCACGTTGGCGGACGGGAACTGGCGCTTCCCATCGATCATCCCCAAGCTCGGGTAGAGCACAATCTTGCGCAGCTGCCACGCCCAACCCGGCATCTCATACGACCGCGACAGCGCCTGATCAGCTCCATCGCCCGACCGCTTGATCCGCAAGAACCGGCCGTTCGGCGGCTCTGCCCACGCGCCGCCAGCCGACCACTCCACCGCGACCTCACACGGCGAGCCCAGCCACTGCGCGCTGGCCGCATACCCCGAGTAGGTCAGCCGCAGCGACGGCACATCGTTCAGCGGGGCCGCGGCCTCCCACCCGAGATGCTGCCCGAGCACGCCGAGACGTGCCCCGTTCGGGGCGTAGACGACCAGACGCAGCCCGTACCGCATCGGCTCGCCTGGGATGATGACCTGCACGCGACAACTCCTCTACTGCGCCTTCGGGAAAGATGAGGGCTGTGATCAACCAGGCGTGCGAGCACCGTCGAGCGGTCCCCGTCTTGACGCGCGACGGCGCGATCGTGGCTGCACTGTGCTTGGCCTGCGACCGGCAGCTCGACGCGGCATGGTGCTGCCCAAAGTGCTCCTGGATGTCGTTCACCAAGCCTTTCGGCGTGCAGGAACGGCAGCTTGTCGAGCGGTGCGCGGACCACCCTCGTCCCCAACCTCCAGTTCAACGAGGGCCGAGGAGATCTGCCTTGATCAGCCGCCTACTGCGTCGGCTCGCTGCCTGAGCTGCACCTGGAGCTGGTCGACGGCGACGGCCAGGACCGCGTTCTCGTACGTCAGCTCATCGATCCGTCTGCGCAGAACCGCCACCACGGCGTTCGGATCCACGTGCAGGTCCTCGGTCACGCGCCCCCCTGAGGTTGAGACAGCAGGTGCCGGTCGATCTCCAGCCGGATCGTGGCCACCCGCACCGGATCGACCCGGACCTGGTCGCGCAGCACCTGCAGCGGATCAGCAGCGCGGGCCAGGCCCTGCACGGGGGCAGTGGTCACCTCGCCATACTTCTCCTTGCATGCGGCGACCTGGCCGAGCACCCGGGCCCGCGCGGTGGCCGCGTCGCCCTCCAGCACCGGCATCACTCCAGAGTGGTCGTCCGCGTGCATCGCGTGCAGCAGCGGCGTATACAGCAGGACCTCGATCGCTTCGTCGAGGGAGTCGAGGCCGTGTTCGGCCATGCGGATCTCGAACGCTTCCTTCGGCCAGGAGGCCGCGAACGCCTCCCCGTCGCCGAGCGGCTCGTAGTGGATGAGCCACGTCTCCCGCCCCTCGGTCACGCTGGCGATCCGCCACCGGGCTGCTGCCATCAGGCCACTCCATGCTGTCGCCAGGCCCACACGTGGACCAGTACGGTGAAATTCGTCGGGGTGGTCGTCTCGCTCGACCGCAGCGTGAACCCGCTCGTGCCCGGATTCGCGATGTGGAACGCCAGCCGGGCCGGGTTCGGGTTGTCGGCCGTGATGGTGAGGCGCGGGGTCGACTGCAGGGTCACGTTGAACCCCACGAAGTACGACGCCGCGGCCCCGCCCGACTCGGGCAGGCTGCGCGCGAACATGACCAGTCCCGCAAGGGACTCGTAGGAGAAGGTGCCCCGGAACGCCGTGTACCCGGTCGTGGACCCGCCGCCGTTGTTGAACAGCCACCTGTTCAGGCGGCCCGAGGTGTCGTTGTAGCCCACCTCAAGCTGGTTGGGCTGCGCGAACATGTAGCCGCCGCCGGCGAGGCCGCTAGCGGTTTGCACCATGTGCATGCGCCATTCGTCGCCACGCTGGATCACCTCCGATCGGCGGGTGCCGTCCGTGCTGTTGCCGGAGTACAGACGGATCGCAGCCTCGGTGTCGGTCCAGATCCGGGCATAGTTGGTGCCGCTACCCGGCATGAACCTGATCTCTGGATCAGTGGCACCGGCCGGGTTGACGATGATTCGGCGGCCGGTCACCCCGGTCGCGAGCTGGCCCACGATGGTGACCGCGCCGGACGCGGACGAGATGGCCACAGTCTGCACGGAAGAAGCGTCGTACGCCTGCAGCCCGTTCGCGTTCAGCTCCACGCGGGCACCGGCCGGAGCACCGGCCACGATCCTCGTCGAGAGAGTGAGCACCGCCTCCAGCTTCGCGGCCGTCACTTGGCTGGCGGCGATGTGCCCAGCCAGGATCTGCCCGGCGGCGATCTTCGCCGACGTGACCGCGTTCGCCACGATCGCGCCCGTGGTGATCGAGTCGTCGGCGGCGTCGCCCTGGACGAGCTGCACCGCGGCGATAGTCGAGCTTGCCGACCGCGCCGAGTTGTTGCCGGAGCGGTCGACGGCGGTGAACGAGAACTCCCGATCCTGCCCGTACGGCAGGCCCGGCACCACGAGCGACCCTGCTGCGTCGAGATAGCCGATCTCGGTCCAGCCGGGCGCGAGCGGGTTCTGCATCCACACCAGCACCCGCAGCAGGTCAGACGGCATCGGGGCCGCCCCGATGCCGAGCCCGTCCCAGGTGACGTGCACCACACCGAGCCGGGATTCCAGCGTCGGCGCGGTCGGAACCGGCGGCGCGTCCACGTCGTCCGGGACCGTGACGGCGACCGTCGACGAGAACGGGCCCTTCTTGCCCAGGTTCACCGCTCGGACTTTGAACTGGTACTGCTCGCCGACCACCAGCGGTGAGAAGGTGGCGTTGGTGTCGGCGGCCTCCGTCGAGGCGATGAGGAACCACGGAGCGCCGACCTCGTTGAGGCGCATGAACAGCTCGTAGCCGTCCACGTCCAACGCCACGGCGTTGACGTCGGTGGTGACCGCGCCCCACGTGGCAGTCACCTGCCCACGCGGCAGGCCGTGCTCGTCGACGTACGCGACCGGGTTCACGATCAGCCCGGACGGCGCGGCCGGAGTGCGCGGGGCCGGGGACTCCGGCGCAGGCCGCGCCCCCGAACCGCCCTCAGCCGTGCTCCCGCCGACGATGCCGGCCGTGCGGCGGGCCAACCGCAGATCCCGCTCCAGCAACCGATCGTTCAGCACGAGGTTGCCGCCCAGGACGCCGTCCCGGTCCCGGGTCACGGTGAGCTGCCGGACCCGCATGCTCTCCATCGCCCCGGACGTAGACGGGGCAAGGATCCGGTCGCCCGGCCGGTAGTCCCGCCACGGCAGCCATCGCGCCGTGTACGGGCTGATCTGGCGGGTGCGCTGGACACGCTCATGCCCGGCGCGCAGCAGCACCGCTTCGGCAAGCAGCCGCGCCGTCCCCGGATCGGAGACGCCGCCCTGCCCGATGTAGGTCTCCCACCGCCCCCACGGCTCGGCCGCGCCCCCGTTGTGGTACGACGCGCGGAACCCATCCTCCCCCACCACCAGCGCCGCGCTGGCCAGGTCCTCGAACGTGCCGACGTCGGGCGCCTGCACCACGTCACGGCCGAACCGCAGATCCACCGGCGCGGGCCCGGCCGCCAGGTCCCGCTCGAGCTCGGTGTCCGGGTTGAACACCTGCAACGTCCGGCCGTTCATGCGGAAGTCGCAGACGCCCTGCTCGGCGAGGTTGATGAGCGTGGTGAGCGCGTCGAGGCCGGGCTGGTAGTAGATGGTGAGGATCTTCGCCCACGGCTGCCCGGCGCTGTCGTGGGTCGGGGTGAAGTCCCAGTCGAGGGCGGGCAGCGCGCCGCGCGCCTGACCCTCGGCCAGGAACGTCTGCAGGATCGCCCCCGGCATGGAGCTGAGGAACGCGCGCTTACCGTCGACCAGCGGCGCGGGCCCTGGGTAGAGCACGACCTTGCGCAGCATCCACACATAGCCGGGCAGCTCACACGTGGCCAGCCCGGTCTCGTCCACCTGGTCGGCCCGCCGCCGGATCAGCAGGAACCGGCCGTCAGACGGCTCCGTCCACGCCTGCCCGTCCTCCGACCATTCGATGGCGACCTCGACCGGCCCGTCGAGCAGCTCCGCGTTCACGGCCCGGGTGCTGTAGGACAGCTTCAGCGCGGGCACGTCCAGAAAAGGGCACGCGATCTCCACGCTCAACGGGGTTGGCAGCACTCCGATCGCGGCGTCGTTGGGGGCGTACACGATGAGCCGTAGATCCACCGGCCTGCGCCTCCCCTCACCATGACGAGGCCCGCACTGCAGCAGCCGGAGACAACACGAGACTCGATGGAGCGTCGGCGGCCGGGCGTCGTGGCCCGGGTGCTCATGGCCACGTTGCGGACCGCGGCTGGCATTGCCAGCCCTCAGTACAGCGCGATGAGCGGAACGCGCGATTCAGGGGTCCAGGCGCCGAGGGCGATCCTTGCTGGCAGTTCGGCATGGTCGCTGCTCCGGTAGCAGAAACCCCCCAGGAGCTCGGACCGGTACGGCTTGTTCGTGAGGACCGTCATGCCCTCCACCTGGCCGAATTCGATGACCGCCCACAGGGGACGCGCCGTGTCGGCGGCCGGAAGGGGGCGGTGGAACGTGGCCTTCCACCAGACCCCGGGGACGGCGGGTGAGGGAGCGCTGACGGCCAGCGGCTCCAGGAAGTCGCGGTCGTCAGCGGAGTACAGGCCCGCCCGCCACGTGCCATTGATGTAGCCACCGGACGGGATGTCGATGGCGATGCCAAGGGCCACGATCTCCTGGCCCGCTGGTACGTGCATGCGCACGGCCAGCAGCGCGCCAAGGTCGCTGCTCGGCACGGGGTTGTTGGCCGCGTAGTACGGGACCGTCTGTGCGATGCCGCGCTGCCCGTAAGAGACATACTCGGGGTGCTGGTGCGGTGGCACGTCGGCCGTTTCAAGCAGGGTGACGTCGGTGTCGGACATTGGTCTCCTTCACAGATAGGCGCGACGGGCTCGGATCTCGAGCTTGGACGCCGCGGTGGTGGAGGTGGCCGCCGCGGTGACGAGCACCGTGCGGGAGTGCGGGTCGCTGACCGCCACGGACGGGGTCAGGTGCAGCCATCGGAACGCCGAGCCGGGGCCGGTGGCGGCGATCTGGCCGGTCACGTCCGTCCCGGCGGTCAGGTCCCACGTGTCGGTGGTTACCAGGCGGGCACGCATCTGCCCGCAGTCGATCAGGAGGCGCTCTCCCGCGAGCAGCCCTGACGATCGGGCGACCGTGCCTCCGGTGGACACGTCGGTCAGGGCCGGGTTGACGGCCGGGCCGGTGAAGCGCACCAGCGCGTCCACGATGGGGCCGGTCGCACCGGCCAGGGTGGTGACCAGCTGGTCGGCGCCGTTGGCGGCCCCGGCCCAGGTGGTGTCGAACTCGTCGCGCCAGTACACGCCCGGGATGCGCATCACAGCGGTCAGTCGGGCCATCGCCGCGTCGGTGTTGATTTCCGGCTCGCTGATCCCGTCGAGGATGACGTCGGCCTGCCGGACAACCGTCCCCGCGACGAAGGTGAGCTTCATGAGCCGGTGCTTGACGCCTACCAGCGCGGTGAGCGCCTCCAGGTTGTGTTCCATCTGCTCGTACCCGCCGGGCGCGCCCGAAGGGGTGCGGCCGTACACGGTCAGCACGAGCGGCATCGTCGTCGTCTCATGATCGAGGCCGACGATGGGCAACTCCCCGGCCCGGCCAGGCACCTTGACCTGGACCTGCCGCAGGCCGGGCAGCGGTCTGCGCTTGGTGCCCTTCTTCAACTTCCAGCACCCGGCCGGGTGATCCAGAGCGACCCCGTCGAGCAGGTACGTCGGCATCAAGCACCTCCGGGAGAAGTTGTGTCGGGCTCATCGACAAAGCCGCACCCCTCACACCGGCCCTGAAATGCCACAGGCGCACTCCTCAGATGGGAAGTGCGCCAGAAGCATGTTTAGGCATTTGGATCAGTTCGTTCGTAATTACTGATCCAAGGTGCAGGGGTCGGAGCCCTGTGAGGGGACGTTCCCGGTTAAGGGCGACGCCGCGCGTGAAGTATGCGGAAGATCGTCATGGCGGTACGCCGACGATCGCGGTCACGCGTGAACAGCGCGACCAGCACGACCAGGATACGAAGGCCGAGAAAAGCAATCGTGGCGCTGATCGAGCTCAACAGTAGTAGGGAGTAATTCATACAGGCTGGCGAGAGCCGCGATGGATCAGCCCGGTTGGGCCATGCTGTACCTCCTTCTTCGTAGGTGTCTCCACAATGATTAGGACGTCCCGTGCTGCCGGAAAGTTCGCGCGATCTCTATTCTGGCGCCCAGGATGCTATTGCTTGTCAGGCACATCGGCATCTACAGCACCCCCAGCATCCCGGCGTACGCGAGGCCGCGGTTGACGGTCTCACTGGTGGTCTCGGCGGCCGGGTTGATCGTGGTGACGTGGATGTTCACCCCGGCTGTCCGGCCTGGGCCCGCGCCCGTGACAGTGCGGCCGGTCGAGCCGATGTCCACGCCCAGCTCCGGCTTGAACGAAGCCTCCAGGTCCCCGGCGATGCGCGAGGCGGTGGCCAGCACCGTGCGGGCCGAGGACTGCATCCCCTGGGCCATGCCGAGCATCGTGAACTGGCCGATCTCCGCGAACACCGTGGACGGCGAGCTGATGCCCATCGCCTGCCGCACCCAGTCCGGAAGGATGTTCCGAAAGAAGCCCCAGATCACGTCCCGGAACCACCCGGCCGCCGCCTGGATGCCGTTCCACAGTCCTTGCAGGAGCTGCCAGCCGAGGTTGTCGACGACGACGAGGAAGTCCAGGATGCCCCGGCCGGCGGTGGCCAGCGCGCCGATGAAGTCGCCGGTCAGCAGCAGTGCGACCGCCTGCACCAGCGTGATCAGAGGCGGCAGCAGGGTGGTGACGAGCTGCAGCAGAGGCGGCAGGAGCGGCAGGATGACCGGCAGCAGCTGGGCGAGCGAGCTGATCAGCGCGAGCAGTTGCGGTGCGAGGTTCACCAAGGCCTGCAGGAGGACCTGGCCGAGCTGCCCGCCGACCTGGCCGAGCAGCACAACCACCGGCCCCAGGATCGGGACCAGCCCGGTTACCAGATGGGCGATCAGCACAGCGAGCTGCGGCAGCAGCGGGGCCAGCGCCGTGATCACGCTGTTGACGAGCACGACCGCGAGCGCTCCGAGCAGCGGCAGCACCGGGCCGACTGCGGTGACCGCCAGCGAGAAGGCGGCGACCAGCAGGTTCAGGGACGGCAGCACGGCCTGCACACCGGCCGCCAGGGTCTGCGCGACAAGAGAGGCGAGCTGCCCGACCAGCGGCAGCAGCGGAGCCGCCGCCACCATGATGGACGACATGGCCTGCGCGAGCGGCACCAGCGCGGGCGCCACAGCCTGCACGGCCTGCCCGAGCGCGGCGAAGATCGCGGACACGCCAGGGAACAGCGCGGCAAGCGCGGGCACGACGGCCTGGATGGCGGCGGTCAGGATCGGGCCAAGCTGCACCGCCAGCGCCGCCACGAGTGGTGCGAGCCGACCAATCCCCTCGGCGACGGCGACGATCGCCGGGGCGAGCGCGGAGGCCATCTGGCCGAGGGCGACGAAGACGGATGTCAGGGTGCGTTGCCCAGCGAGGCTGTTCACCCACGCGTTGACCCGGTCGAGGATCGTGCCGAGCACCCCGAGCGCGTCCCCTCCGGCGGCGCGCATCGCATCGAACACGCCGGAGACGATCTGCCACACGTCGGCGGCGATCGCCCCAAGCTGGCGCAGCACCTGAACGGCGTCCTGCATCCAGCCGAGCGCACGGCCGGAGTCGGCCGCCACGCGTAGGAAGTCGCCGAACCGGATCGCGAGCAGCGCCAGCTCAGGGGCGAGTCCGGCCGCGAAACCGGCGCCCACGGCGGCGATGCGGGTCAGGCCGGTCAGCACCGGATCGATCGCGACCGACATAGCGTCGATGGCCGAGCGCAGCGACGCGAAGGTCACGGTGATCGCCGAGACGGCGGTGTCGGAGCGGGCGAACTCGGCGACCCGGGCGGCGGCCCGGCCGAGCGCGTCCGCGACCGAGCTCATGCCGATCGCGACCGGCCCCAGCAGCACGTCGACCAGGGCGGTCAGCTGACCGAGCAGCGGGGTGAACAGTGCGTCTTGGACGAGGTTGCGCAGGCCGAGCAGCACCGGCCGCAGCGCACGTAGCTCCCTAGCTGCGGCCTGAGCGGCCCCAGACAGGCCCTTGATCGCTTCCTGGAACTTCTCCTCGTCCTCCCCGAGAGCGGCCGTGAACGCGTCCTGGACCCCGTACAGGGCAACCGACAGGGTTGCGAGTCCGGCCGCTCCGAGCGCGGCCACCCCGGGCAGCGCCGCGACCAGGCCGACAGCGGGAGCGAGTGCCGTCCCCAGCGAGACGACGCCGTTGGTCAGGGCGCCGGTCGCGGCCGACAGCAGCGCCATGCGGGCGGCGGTGGCCACGATCGCGGTGCCCATCCGCACGACTGAGGCGGTGACCTGGTTGGTCGCGCTGCGGAAGGAGATGGAGGCGCGCTGGGTGTCGCCGAGCGCCCGCGTGAGCCGGGTCGAAAAGGAGTGGTCCCGCAGGTCCAGGGTGATGAACAGCTCGCCTACGTTGATCGCCACCTGTCCCTCCCTCCTCGTGGGGTCCGGAAAAGGAAGGGAGGGACAGGGGCGACGTTCGGGTGGGGTGTCAGGCTCCGCGCATCAGGCTCCGCGCATCAGGCTCCGCGCATCAGGCTCCGCGCATCAGGCTCCGCGCATCAGGCAAGGCCGAGCACGGACGCGTACTGCAGGCCCTTGTTGACCGTCTTGCTGGTGGGTTCGGCCTGCGGGTAGTTGTTCGTCACGTTCACCACGGTCTGGTTGCCGTAGTGGCCGCCGACCATCCCCGGGGTGAGCGTCGCGACCGGCTTAGGCGTGAACGCCTTGGTCAGCTGGCCCGCGACGCCGGACGCCTTAGCGAGCATCTTCGGAGCGGCCTCGACGATGCCGTGCTCCAGCCCGGACATCGTGAACGCGCCGATCTCGGCGAAGATCTGCGACGGCGATTTGATCTTGAGCGACTTCTTGATCTGCGCGACCAGGGCGTTGGCGATGTCCTTCATCGCCGCCTCGATCTGCTTCTTCTGCGAGACGATCCCGGTCAGGAAGCCCTTGCCCGCGTTCTTGCCGGCGTCGAACATCGCGTCGGCGGCGGCCTTCCCGGCCTGCTTGGCGGCTTTCTCGATCATCCCGTACGTCGAGTTGATCGACTTGAAGGTGGACGAGTCGGCCTGCAGGATCGCCTGCCCCAGTTCGTTACCGGCGTCGGGCCCGGCCTCGATGATCTGTTGCAGCAGTCCTTTGGACAGGCCGCGCTTGGCCAGCTTCTTGATCGTGTTGGCCCAGGTCTTGATCACCGCGAGCCGGGCTTTCAGCCCTTCCTGGATCTTCTCCGCGCTGGCGGGGTTCTGGTCGGAGAACCCCATGTTCGACAGGTTCGCGAACTGGCGGGTCTGGTCGGCGATCTGCTTGGCGTAGGCCATCGCGTCGGCGATGGTCTTGACGATCGTCTCGCGCTCCTTGGCGAGCTTGGCCAGCTCGGTGTTGCCGGTGCGGATGGACTCGACCAGGTGGTCCTTCACCCCGGAGGTGATCTTGCCGGACTTGAAGGCGTTCGCCACGGCGTCGACCATCCGGCCGGCCGTGTCCTTGATCTTGGACTCTTCGCCCTGCAGGCCGACCAGCCAGCCCTTGGCGGTGTCGGAGCCGATCGCGGCCATCACCTTGCTAGGCGAGGAGATGCCGAGAAGCTTCTTGATCCAGGACACGAAGCCGGAGAAGAGATTGCCAACGGAGGAGATGAAGCCGTTCCAGGCGTTGACGAACCCGTTCTTGATGCCGTTGACCAGGTCCTTTCCGAGGTCCCACAGCTTCTTGAACGCGCCGGTGATGGTGTCGCCGAACTGCTTGACCCCGGCCTTGATGGTGTCCCAGGCACCTTGGAAGTCGCCGGTCAGCAGCTTGACCAGGGCGGTGATGATGCTGATGACCAGCGGCAACACCGACGTGCCGAGTTCGATCAGCGGCGGCAGGAACGGCGTCACCGCCGAAACGATCTTCGTGAAGATCGACGCGAGCCCAAGCAGGATCGGCGACAGCGCGGTCACGAGTTGCACGATCGGCGGCAGCAGCGACGTGGCGAGCTGCATGATCGGCGGAAGGATCGGCAGGATCGCCGAGATCAGCTGACCGAAGATCTGCGCAAGCTGCGTGAAGATCGGCGACAGCGCGACGATCGCCTGCTGGATCGTCTGCCCGAACAGCGCCGCCATCTGCGAGATCGGCGGCAACAGCGGGGTGATCGCGCTGATCAGGATCGTCACAGCCTGGACCAGGATGCCGCCGAGCGCAGCGGCAATCTGCCCCACCACAGGAATCAGCGGGGTGATCGCGGGGACGAGTCCGGTGATCAGCGCGGCGGCGAGCTGCGCGATCGGAGGCAGCAGCGGCACCAGCGCCATGATGAGCTGTCCGAAAGAGGCAGCGATCTGTCCGATCACCGGGCGGATCTGCGTCAGGACCGGCCCGAGCGCCGAAGCGAACACCTGTCCAACGCGCGTAAGCACTGGCACCAGCGCGGTTGCGAAGGTCGCTGCCAACTGCAGAATCGGCGGCAGTAGCGGGATCAGCGCGGCGGCAAGTTGCGCGAACGACCCCAGCAGAGTCCCGATGCTGGGGCCGAGCTGCACCAGAGCTGGGCCGAGCTGCCCGGACAAGGTCTGCGCGATGAGCGTCAGTCCAGACATCAGCGGTCCCGCTAGCGATCCCGCCAGCGTGACAAATGAGCCCAGCAGCGGGCCGAGCGCTTGAAGGACGCCACCGAGCCCGGTCACCAGCGCGGCAAGCAGACCCGAGTTCTGCGACAGCGCAGCCGAGATCGGCGCCAGGAAGCCAGCGAGCTGCGCCCCGAAGGTACCCAGACTGCCGGCCACCTGGCTCAGCATCGGGACGACCGCGGCGGCGACGGCCTGGATGGCGGGCAGCATCGGCCCGAGGAAGCTGCCAAGACCGGCTGTGAACTGGCCGATCAGAGGAGCGATCTGGCCGAACATCTGCTGCAGGGCTGGCGCGATCTGCGAAGAGAACATGGACTTGAGCTGGCCCGCAGCCGCGATGAGCGGCCCCTGGAAAACCTGCGCCGCCTGTGCCAGGTCCGCCTTGACCGACACGGCCAGCCCGGAAAACGCGGCCTTCACTTGAGGCACTGCCGCCGCCGCTGCGATTCCGACAGCGGCGATCCCCACCACAGCGCCCGCGAACGCCAGTCCGAGCACCCCACCAGCGGCGACACCAGCCGCGCCCACCGCTGCCAGCGCGGCCCCTGCCTTGACCGCAGCCCCGATGACCATCGAGGTCATCCGGGTCGCGGCCATCCCCGCGCCGATCATGGCGGCATGGATGCCGGTCGCATGGATCCTGATACCGGCCACAGCGGAGCCCAGCGGACCCGACATCTTGTCGCGCAGGCTCAGCGTGGCAAACAGCTCTCCAACGTTCAGCGCCACAACGCGGCCCCTCCCGTGCTGGTCAGTCCTTGTCAGGGGTGAGGGCGCGAGCGATGCGCGTGTCCGCGTCGAGCAGGCCGAGAATCCGCACGCGGAGCCACCGCCATGACCGGCCGGACAGCGACTCGGGCGAGGCCAGGTCGACGCCGTACACGGAGTGCAGGTCGCACTCGATCAGGGCCCAGCGGGTCAGGAGGTCTTCCCACCCGACCGCTTGGCCGTCACCGCTTTCGTACGCGGGGTCCGGCTCGTACCACTCGTAGAGCCCCGTGACGGGGTCGAGCTCGCCGCCCCCGCCTCCGGGGCTTCCGCTTCCGGGCCCGCGTCCCAGTACTTCGCCGCGGTGTCGGCGTCCCCGGCGATCCACAGGAACGCCGTCACCCCGGCGTGCTTGATACGCGGCCACGACACCCGATCGGCGATCATCTCGGCGTACGCGGTGCCGAGCACCCGCCGGTACAGGTCGGTCTCGCCGTCGTCGTCGAGGTTGGCCGCGTCCACCTGCTTGCCGTTGGCGGCGTCTATCCCGGCCGCCATCAGCCGCTGACAGAACAGGCCCGTCTCGGCGTCGGCGGGCGGGATCCGGTACGTCTTGCCGCCGATCGGCAGCGACAGGCTGTCGTCGAAGAACTCGTCAAGGTCGCGAAACTGAGCCACGGGTCAGGCCACCGGGTTCGCGATCGAGACCGGCGCGCCCTGGCCGATCAGCTCCAGCTCGAACGGCTCCAGGTCGGTCGTCTTACCGCCGCCGCCCTTGTAGTCGACGGCCGCCCACCCCTGGTAGGCGTCCGGGCTGCCGTCCCTCCTGTACCAGCGGACCTCGACGTTCGCCTCCACGCCGACGATGAGGCCGGCCTGGCGGACGAAGTCCTGGCCCGGGTCGGCCACGAACGTCGCCGAGGCGGTGTCACGCTTGCGGTTACCCTTCGCCTTCAGCGTCCAGGTCCGCTGCGTGACTGCGTCGGAGCTCCAGCCGTCGCCGTCGAAGTCCGAGTCGTCCTCCGTCTTCGTCTTGATCTCCAGCTCGAAGCTGGTCAGACCCCGGATCTTCGTCCAGGTCGGCGCGGCCCCGGGACTAGTGTTGACCTCCACCACCCAGTCCTTGGCCAGCAGGCTACGAAGCGCCATGTCAGTGCCTCCTCAAGGCATGCGAGAAAGCCCGCTGGCGGAACCGCTAGCGGGAAGTAATCGGTCAGCGTGGGTGGGTCAGTCGCCGTCGCGGTGCGACGAAGGCCGGTGAGCCGTGATCTCGTACGAGTCAGCCCGCTCCCAGCGTCCGGAGTCGTCGCGGCCCAGCGGCGTGACCAGCCGACGCTGCGCCAGCAGCACGAACGCGCCCGTCACGAGCTCGTGGTTGGCCAGGCCGTGCACCTGGTCGTACACCCCGTCCGCCAGGTCGTCGACCACGCGCGGGTCGGGCCCGCCGCGCATCCGGAACTGGATCTGCACCGTGGTGTCGGCGTTGACGACGTCGTCCATGCCGGTGCCCGACCCGTACATGGCCAGCGCGATCGCCGCGTCAGGCGAGGTCGGCAGTCCGCCGATCGTCAATGCCGTCTGCGCGGGCGTGTAGATGCCGTCCGGGTCCCACTCGGCGACGCCGGCGGCGGCTAGCATCTGCGCGAGCCCGGTCAGCAGATCCCTGGTGAAGGTGCGGCTCATGACATGGCCCGCTCGATCGCCGCGGCGATGATCCGCTCCACGATCTCGGCCTCCTCGCGCGCCGGGTTCTCCAGGTACTTCCATTCGCGTCCGGCCAGGTGCCGCAGCCCTTGCGTCTCGTGTTGGTAGACCGCGTACTCCGTGTCATACGAGACGGCGGCGCGCAGCTCGCTGGCGTCCACGCTGGCCAGGCCCGAACGCTCCAGCACGCCGTCATCCAGCGGGACCCGCTGGCGTGACACCTGCAGGATGTGCTCGGCCGCGAGTGTCAGCCCGTTGACGGCACCGGCCTTCCAGCGGGCGTTGACCTCGGCCGGGCTGTGGTGCACGCGGAATTCGGTGCTGCTCACCGGCACACCACCTCCACATGATCGGGGGTCGGCAGGCGGCCTCCGTTACGGTCGAAGCTGGTGATGGCGATCATCTGCCGCCCGTAGGCGGTGATCCGGCTTCCGGCCGGGCAGCGCGTGCCCGGCCGGAAGAAGATCGTCGTATCGGAGACGACTTCGGTGCCTTCGTCGTCGCGCACCATGCGCCGCTCGTCGTCGATCAGGCACGGCTCCCCCACGATGGGCGGCTCGTAGACCGGCCCGTACGCGCCATGACCTTTGAACGGCTCGATGTCCGCGACGTGCGGCAGCAGCGACAGTGGAAGTGTCAGCCCCACGCGCGTCCCCCCTTCACCAGTACGGGCCGTCGATGACGTAGCCGGGCAGCAGCCCGGCCCTGCGCAGGATCGACACAGCGTCCTGGGCGTAGCGCGGCGGCCCGCCCGCGTCGGTCCGGCCGCCGAGCTTCACGCTGCCGATCTGCACGTCCTTGTAGGCGGACGCGACGCCGTACGGGTCACCGACCGCCAGCGACCAGGCCGCCTGCGCGCACGTGGCCCGCTTGAGCGCTTCCCGCTCGTCCGGCTCGATCGGCATCCCGGTGTCGTCGATGCGGTAGACGGCCACCGTGAGCAGCTCGTCGATCCGCTCCGAGGCCCGCTCCAGCTCCCCCGCGATGTCGGCCGGAGCGGGCTTGCGGGTGTAGTGGGCGTAGTCGTCCGGGGTTGCGTACACCAGCACCACGGGCCCCCATTACGGCTCTTCGAGGACCGCGACCGACACACCGGTAGGGTCGGAGTAGTTGATCCACACCTTGCCGTCCGGCCGCCGGTACGCGGCCGGGAGCGGCGGGATCAGCACATCGCCGGTGGTGGCCGGGATCACGTACGCCCGGTCGGTGATGTCCTGGCCGTCCACCGTGCCGGGGATCTCGATCGTGACCGTCCTCGGCGCTGCGTTGGTGTTCTTGATACGGATCTGCCGCTTGTCCGACCAGGTGAACATGTGGCCGTCCACCGTGGCCGGATTCGGCAGCGCCGCCCCCAGGTCCAGTCCCGCGCGCGGCACCGCAGTGATGGTGAGGTTAGTCCTGGCCATCGTCGTCCCCCTCCTGGCCGAACTCTTCGATGAGCGCGGCCTTCGACAGGGCCTGCGCGTCACGGGCGGCCATACCGCGCGAGATCGCGTAGGCGACCCATTCCTTCTTCGGCTCGTGCTCGGCCGGGCGGATGACCTGGCCGCCGACGTCGGCGAGCCCAGGACCGGCCTGCCCCTGCACGGGACCGGCCGGTGGCTCCTCGGGAGCGCCGATCAGGATCCACGCGTCCAGCGCGTCCAGGCGCGCGGAACGGTGCGAGTACTGCACGACCTGGCCGGTGTTGACGTTCTTGTACTGGTAGGTGGAGGCGACATCCGCGTGGATGCCTTCCACCGTGCCCAGCGCGCCCATCGCGTTGACGTTCTCCCGCGCCGTCAGGGCGCCCATGTGGTCGACGGGAGTGCGCGGCCCCGGCATCAGAAGTTGGCGTCCTTCTCGATGTCGATCTGGATGACCAGGTCGGTCGGGGTGCCGGACGCCGAGACGATGGTCGCGGCAAGCGTGTCGCCCTCGACCATGCGACGGGCGGAGAGCGCGCCGAGCGACCCGGCCGCCCACGTGCTGGCAGCCGGGGTTGCCAGGTCTCCAGTGAGCACGGACGCGCCGTTCTTAGTCGCGTTGACGACTGCGGTGGTACCGCCGACGCGGTAGGCGCGGACAGCCTTGATCTTGCACGGCACGCTCGCGCGCCACAGCACGAAGGACCCTGCGGCGATGTCGGCGCCCTTGAGCGTGATGGTCTTTTCGGTCAGACGAGGCTTGTACGCCATCTCTGCTGTCTCCCTGTAGTCGTTGAGAGCCCATATCCCGCTAGCTGTGCGGCTAGCGGGATGTGACGGGTTAGGGCACGTCCACGTCCTTGACCAGCACGGCCCGGTTGGCGTCCAAGGTCTTGGTGCCGTAGAGGGTGTCGATCGAGCACACGTCCTGCTTGAGGTCGATGTCGTAGTCGAGCACGACCCTCAGAGAGAAGCCCTTGTAGTTCGCGACCACGGCGTTGGCCGCACCTTGCGGCAAAACCAACGGCCGGGTCACGAGGCAAAACGCGGTCCTGTGGAACGCGACTCCGACTTCGCTCTTGCTGTTGCCGGATGTCTGCGGCGGCACCTTGATGTTCTGGGTGCTGAACGCGTCGAACCCGAACACCCTCCGGCCGAGCGACGCTTCGCGGAGGCCATCCGTGTCGCCGCGCACGTCGAGCTGGTGGAACAGCGGGTCGGACAGCCAGTGGGCCTTCATCTGCGGGCCGATCACCACGGACCGCTGGGACGGCGACACGTTGCGCTCGTTGAGGACCCGGTCGGCGTCGATCATGGCCTTGGGAGTGTCCCAGGTGTGGATGTTCGGCAGGCCGCCGTTGCCGACCTCCTGGACGATGTCGTCGCGGAGGGCGAGCAGGTCGTTGTCGATCTTCTGGCTGATGGCCTCCATCGCGGGGTTCAGAAGCTGTGTTGCGAAGTCCTGAACCTCCAAGGTCATTTCCTCCGCGGTCACGGCGAAGGAAACGTCCGCGAAGTGGTTGAGCGTGACCGGGATCGCCGTCTCGGTCGCGTTCTGGATCTGGATGCCCTGGCTGCGGTCGTACTCGTACGCCGAGAACGTCGCAGGCTTGCGAACGTTGACGGTGTCGCCCTGCTTGCCGGCGAAGTCCTCGTCCAGATCACGGTGCACGAGCTGCGCCATGACGCAGGTCTCATACAGGGTCGCCAGCGCGGCGCGGGCGATCACCTGCGGGGTGAGAAAAGTGTTGGCCATGAGGCCGTCTCCTTACGGGGTGGGAGACTCCTTCGCGCCGCGACGGCGCTTGCGGAAGTCGTCCACGGTGAGCTGGTCATCGCCGGTGTGTCCGCCGGGCCCGCCGCCGAACTCCCCTCCGGACTTGGTGTGCGTCGCCGCCGGGGCGACCGCCTTGAACTTGGGGTTGTCCTCCACCGCTTTGGTGATGGTGGAGGTGATCGTGGTGGCGAACTCCTTGTCGTCCGGGTCCAGGCCCGAGAGGTTCGCCAGGAAAGAGCGGGAGTCGAGCAGCGCGTCGACATCGGCGCCGAGCTTGACCGCCTGCCGCACCACGGCGAGCTCGACCTGCGTGCGCCGCAGCCGGTCGCCGAGCGCGGTGTGATCCTGGGTCAGCGTCTCCTTCTCGGTGGTGAGCTGCTCGATCACCTGCTGCGGGTCGAGCGGCTTCTCCTCCTCGGGAGCGACGCCGAGCGCCTTGGCGATCTGCGCCGCCACCTCCTGCCGGGCCGTGGCCACCAGTTCCTCAGCGGTGGGTCCGTCCGGCTTCGCCTCGGCCGCCGTTTTCAGCTCCTTGAGCTGGTTACGGAAGTCCGCGGCCTCGTTCCGGGTGTCCTTGATCAGCTTCTGCGCCCACGGGGGCAGGTCAGAGACCTTGCGCGGGTCCGCGACCGTAGGCTGCTCCGGCTGACTGTCCGGCACGGTGGGTGCGTCCGTGACCTCGGCCCCGCCGCCGTCCGCAGGGGCGGGGGCGGGCTGGCCTTCGGGTGCGCCTTCAGAGCCGCCAGCGATCAGGTAGATGGGATGGCCGGACTTGCGGTAGCCGAGCAGCGCGCCAGGCGCGGTCGGCAGAGCGGCGGTTGGCTGGACGGCCGCCAGCAGCGGGTGGTGCTTCACGATGGGCCCTCCTGGAGCCAGACATGACGAAGGCCCGCGCCTGGCGGGCCATGGTGGAGAAAAGTACAGGTCAGCCCCTTCCGGGGCTGGGGTCAGCGCGGCATTCGCAGGCCCTTGGTCTTCACCAGCTCACGGGCGCGCGCCCGGTACTCGCGTATCTTCGCGTTCGCCTTCCGCTCGGAATTCGGGTCGATAGCTGCGGCTGCGCGGCGTCCCCACTGACGGGCCTGGCGTTGCAAGCGCCGCACCTCCTGGGTGTCGCCGTAGTCCGCGGCCACATCCGGTTTCGGCGCGGGACGGGTCAGGCCGGGCAGATACGCGCTGAGCGAGTGGCGGCATTGCGGGTGCAGCAGCCCGTCCAGGCGGGCCTGCGCGACGGTCGCGGCCACCTGGACGGTGATCGGCTCGTTGGTGAGGACGTTCGTCTCCGGCCGCTCTCCTGCCGTCCCGTTCTGGGTGAGGATCTTGCCCTCCCATGGGTCGCAGCGATCGCAGGAGTAGGGCGTGGTGGAGACGATCACCAGGTCGATCCCCGCATCACGCAGGCTGGCCAGGTGGCCGTCCACGGCTGCGCGGGCGGTTGCGGTCCGCATGGCCATCGCCACGTAGGACTCCAGGTCCCAGATGCGGCCAGATGAGTCGGTGAACCCGGTGATGCCGCGTGCGACGAGCCGGTCGAGCACCTCCTGAGCCGCCTGCCGCCGGGTCTGCGCACCGGTCAGGACGCGGCCCGCAGTCTCGGCGATCACCTGCCGGTAGAGGTCGTCGACCGCGCGCAGCGCGCCCACATGTACGGCGTCGAGCTTCTCGACCGCCTGCCGGGCCAGCTCGTTCACCCCCTGCCCGGGGTTGATCAACTGGCCGGAGCCGAGCTGGCGCGCGTCGCGCAGGGTCCGTTCCAGCCGCTTGCGGACCTTGGCGTTGTGCACGTCGAGAACCGCGTCGATGACGCGCTGGTGCATGCCGGCCGCCCACGCGTCCAGGACGGACTTCTGCGCGGCGGCCTTGGCGGCTCGCTCCAGCCGGGCGATGATCCGCTCCGCTTCTCTGCGGAGCTGCCCGAGTTCGGCCAGCCGTTTGGCCTGCCACGCGGACGGGTCGTCGTCGGCCTGGTCGACGTCGTCGGCGATGCGGGCCGCGATCCGCTGCAGCAGCACCTTTTCGGCGTCGGCGTACATGCGGGCGACCTCGCGGGCCTGCTCCAGCGCGGCGGCGATCTCTTCCTCGGGCGTGGCCATCAGCTTGTGCTGGCGGGTTCGCTGGTGTCATCGTGCGCCTCGGGGACGATGACGTCGCGCAGCTCGTCCGGATCGGGCACGTTCAGGCCGAGCTCGTCGCGCAGCCGGTCCACTTCGGCCTTGACCTGCGTGTCTTCCCACTCGGGGTGCAGCATGCGGACGCGGGTGTCCAGGCTCGCGGACTGGGCCCGGTTGAGCATGTCCAGCGTCCTGCTGAGCGCTTCGGGGTCGGGCATGACGCCGTCCGGCCACTCCACCCTCGCGCGCTCCGGGACGACCTTCGTGCCGTAGATGTGCGCGTCGACTGCGAGCAGGCATTCCGCGAGCCACGCCAGCGCGGGCGTCCAGTAGTTGAGCTTCTTGCCGCGCGTGGTGAAGCTGCGGCGTTCGCGGGAGTGGATCTCCGTCGCGGTCGCGGCGGCGCCCTCGCCTGCCTCCCCGAAGCTTTGCACGCTGTATCCGGCACCGCGCAGGATCTGCGCCAGCAAGCTCTTCGCGGTTTGCTGGTGCTCCTGCACGCGGATGTCGAACTGCGAGACGGTGATCATCGACGCTCCGGAGCCGCCCGGCGGCGGCAACATTCCCAGCGGCGCGTACACCTCGCGGTCCGGATCCCACGTCGAGCCCCGGCCGCGGCCGGTGTTCGTCAGGTACACCTCGGGCACGATGATCCTGCCCTTGCCGAGCCGCAGGTCTCGCATCCAGCTCGTCATCGTCTCGTCGAGGGAGTCCATGAGTGCCTCGACGCCCGCATAGTCGGAGCGGCCGAGCGACGTTCCCCTGAGTAGTCGGTGAGGGCGCATGTTGGGCACGTACTCGACCAGCAGCCCGCGCGGGAAGCCGGAGTCGAACCCGCCGTCGGCGTCGACCATCTCGGCGAAGATCGCCGTCTCTGGGTGGTCGGTCAGCGGCACCTGCATGCCCAGCTTCTCGTCATCGCCCCGGTACAAGCCGTGGTAGACCTTGCCGAACTCGTGCCTTTCCAGGTGCCGCCACACGTCCTTGTGATCCTCCGCGAGGATCCGCCAGAACGTGACCGCCTTCAGCCGGCCTTTGGCGAACTCCGGGACGGCGCAGTCCGCCGGGAGCACGTCCACCACCGGATGCTTGTGCATCTCGGTGTCCCAGCCGACCCGCAGGTAGACGCCGCCGTACGCGGCACACAGCTCAGCGCCCTCCAGCAGGATGGCGTTCACGCTGCCCTCTTCGAGGATCGTCTCCAGCCGGGCGTTGCCCGTTTTCCCGCTCACCCGCAGCGTCGGCGCTTCAGCGAACAGCAGGTCGCCGGACGTGCCCGCGATATCGGCCGCGATCGGGACGTGCAGCTTGGTCGAGCGGGACTGCCCGGCAGGGATCGGCGTGCCCCAGAACCAGCGCGAGATCCGGTTCAAGAAACCGCCGCCGTGCGTCAGCGGCCGGTCCCACCCCTTCAGGTCGAGCCCGACACCCGGGATCACCCCGCCGCCGTACACCTTCGCCAGCTGGTCCGGGTCGCCGCCGTACCAAGCGCCGTGCTGGGCGTACATGCGCAGCTCCGGCTTCATCCGCGGGGGCGGCCACTCCTGATCTGTGGTGGGGAGCGGCACGTCACACCCTCTCTCTTTCGGCTAGTAGATTCGCTAGCGACAACCACGAGTCGGCGAGCTTCTCGATGCGCTCCATCCGGGCCAGACCCGTCTCCAACTCGGCGTTGGACAGCAGCCGGGCCGCGTTCTGTACGGCCTCATCGACGGTCACGTGCGCCTCGCTCAGATGATGGGGACCAGCCCGGACGGCAGCACCGGACGTTCGTCGGGCCTGGTCACGCGCACCCACCCTTGGTAGGTGCCGTCAGGCAGGGTCACCGCGCCGCCGGGACCGACCCGGACGCGCGCCTCAGCGCCGCCCTGGACGACCGCGCCCCACGACGCCGGGTTCCACTGGCCCTCGGTCGGCTCGACGCCGGGCTGGGTAAACGCGATCTCGACCGTCTCGACGCCGACGGCGTTGGTGACGAAGAACCGCAGGTACTCCAGCGACAGGCTGCTGATCGGGTCCACGCCCGTCCCCCTCCCGAGAAAGCGCGCCGACCAGGACCTCATCGGCAGGCCGACCCGGAGCGGCGGAGTGCGCCGGAGCACCGGTTTGACCTGACCGGCGCCGGTGGCGCGGCCGATCGTGAACGTCTTCGTGGCTGAGAGGGGAAACGCGTGGCCGGTAGAAGTGACGCGGCCGAGCGGCCCACCCCGCGCGTAGGAGATCGGCTTGGCCTGCCCGAGACCCGTCACGATGTGGGTGCCTAACGCCTTGGCGGCGCGTACCGGCCGCGCCTGGCCGAGGCCCACGACGCGGTTGGCGACCGGGTCGCTGCGGACCCCGAACACCAGACCGGTCCCGGCGACCTGCCCACCCTGTCGCAGCTTCCACCGGCTCACGGACACGGCGGCACCGGTCCCGATCACGAGCCCCAGGCGCAGTGTGCGGACGGGGCTCGTCGGCGTCGCCGCCCCGGCCCCGGTCACCTGGCCGATGATGATCGTCTTGGTGGCCACCACCGGCAGAGGCCCACCCGACCCAGGTGCCTGACCAGCACGGCGGGAGCGGGCGGCGAGCACGGCACGAGCTGAGCCCTGCCCCTCGACACGCGCCACGAGGATGTCTGGCGCGCGGGCGACCACTGGACGGTTCGGGTAGGCGCGGCCGGCACGGGCCATGACTCAGCCTCCTCTACCAGCTAGCGGCGCGGCGCGCGGCGCCAGTCGGTGCCAGCACAGATGCAGCGGTCACAGCGGGAGGCCGTATCCGAAGCGTGAATCCGTGACCCGCGTAGATACCGTCCGACACCGTGTGAGTCCGGGACGCCGAACTTCCTGCGGGTGGGTCTTGCCGGGTCAACTGCGCCGCCACGTACGAGGCGCTGATGTCGGCAACTTCGACGGTCGGGCTTGACGCCGTCCACGTGCGCATCGCCGAAGTAGGGAAGTTATCGCCGCCGACCCACCGCAGTTCCAGATCCCCCAGGGCAGGCGCTGGCCCAGCCGGGCTGGAGACCGTCGTGATGGGACTGCCGGACGTCGTGGACGTCTGATCGCCCGACACGGTGTACAGCGGAGCTTGGAGCAGCGCGCCAGTGACGGCGATCACCGCCATGACCATGTACGTGCCTTCGACTCCACCACCGGTGGCAAGAGCCCAGCTCGTCTCTCCGTTAGAGGCAGGCTTCCACCAGATGCCTGAGGCGAGGGTGCCCAGAGTGCTAGTCCCCGCGCTGGTGGTGGCCTTCGAAACGAGCGGCTCCCACTCGGGCGTGCCACCGGTCAGCGTGGCGGCCCAGGACACGGACTCATATGACAGGAACGCCAACAACAAATCGCCAGCCTGACTGCCCTCCGGCGGGGTGATGGTGGTGGCGGGACCCGTCTGAAAGATTTGCGGACGGACGGTGGGCATTCAGCACCGTTCGACCCATAGGCAGGCGCTGACCGACACGGCCGCCGCGAACTTCGCCCGCAGCACGAACCCGGTATTGGGCCCGCAGTCCGGGCTGTCACCGAGCGGCAGGTCGTACAGCACCGTGCTGCTGTTCGGGGTCAGCGGCCAGGAGTCGATGACAGTGAGCACGGTCGGTTCGTTGCCGGCCGTCCAGGCCGAAGCCGCGAGGAAGCCCGCGGGGATGGTCCGGCCATAGAGCTGCTGCGGCGTCACCGCCGTGGACGTGACAGGGGTCGCGCCGGGCGGCTGCGTCGCGAACGTGGCCGTGCATAGTTCGATATCGCCGGGCACCGCTGCCGCGGTGCCGAACGTGCCGACGCGGATCTTCTTGATCTCCAGCCCGAACGAGCTGGGCGCGAGCACGCCCAGCACGCTGCGCGCCGTACCCGCGGCCAGCAGCACGGCGGCCGGAGTGATCGCGGAGTAACCGGTCTTCGCCATGTCACACCGCCCGGTAGAAGCCGCTGGGGTCGATCTGCAGGACGACGTTCGAGCCGTCCGGCGTGATGCTGAAGTCGTGCGCTGTCATGGGCACGATGTCGGCGTCCGGCGAGGCGGTCGCAGGCCGGTAGCAGAGCAGCACCTTCGCCCACGCGCCCCCGGCCGTCTGGACGTTGAGGTACGTCTGGTCCGGGATGTCGATGTCGGTGCGGTCGTTGGCCAGGTCTGGGAACACGTCGGTGAGGTCGGCGGCGGCGAGGATCTTCCGGTTGTAGCCGGTGTTGGTGGCCTCGTTGGTTGCGCCAGCGAGCACATCGGCCAAGGTCAGCTTGTCCTTCAGGATGGCGTCGGACTCGACGCCAGCCACAGCCAGGGCGACAATCACGAGAGCGCTAGTGGCGGGGTCGCCGAGCCGCACACGGCGGTACAGCTCGACGTTTCTACCCTTCGCGATATTGAACTCGAAGTCGGGCACGCAGGCCCCTCCTTGAATCGTTGGACGTTGGGTGCGGGGGGCTACCAGGTGGCGGCGCGGTGAGCGGCGGCCGAAGGAATCCGTGGCGGGGCGATGCTGGTCTCTGGCAGGGGGCCGATCCACCCCTGGTCGGACCAGGCCACCTCGTCAGTCCAGGCCGAGGTGGTGCCGTCGTTGACGCCGCCGACGCGCACGGCGCTCCAGGTGCTGGCGACCACAACGTCCGATCCACTGAGCGAGACAGTGGGCGTGGACGCCTCCGGGGTGGCGTAGACGCGGGCCGCCGCGAAGCCGCTGTTGTCGGCGTTGGCCTGCACCTCCAGCCGGATCCAGCCGCCGGGCGGGGTGAAGGTCTCCGTGTCGAGATTGGCCTGCTGGAAACCTGTCATGCGCCACAAGGTCAGCTGTCCACTGCCGATGTCCAGCCCTACGATGTCGCCGTTGACCAGGGCTATCTCCACCAGGGAGTTCATGGCGCTGGTGGGCTTGGCATACCATCGGACCCACCGCGAGCCAGTCCCGGACAACGGATACTGCACGTAGCCGATCGCGCCCGCTGTGATCTCAGCCGAGAGCGGCCCGCGGTACGCCTGGGCGGAACTGTAGGTGGTGCCATCTGCGGCGGCGAACGCGTCTCCGGACGCACCGCCGGAGTTGGCGGGTGTGATGGCAGTGGCGTGGCTGCCGCCGTCGAAGGAGTTGCTCGCTCCCGGCACTGAGGCACCCCCTTGACCGGTGTCGTGGGTGTGGTCCCGGCCGGTGGCTGCCCCTCAACAACCGCGGCCGGGACCACACCGGGCTCGACGCTGGCGGCCGGAAGGTGCCGTCGCGGAGCCGTCTTGCACCCGGGCCTGTCCTCGCTCGAAGGCGTGCGACCGGTAGAGGCGAGGACAGGGCCCGGGGAGTCGGAAGGCAGGAGACGATCAGTAGGCGGGGACGGGTTCCAGCAGTGGGAGCCATGCCGCCTGTGCGGTGTGCAGGATGTACCGGCCTGCGTCCAGCGCGTGGTCGTCGAGTTTGACGGGCACGTCGTCGCCTTTCTCAGCCTTCTTGTCGTCCCACGAGTAGCTGCCGATCTCCGACAGCCATCCCTCGCAGGAGCGGTGCACCTTCAGGTTCCCGGCGGCGATTAGGTTGGAGACGGTGCGGATGCCGTCGAGCACCGAGTTGTCGCCTGCTATCGGGGCGAACCCGTCGTGGTACAGCTGGGTCACGAACGACGCGGCGGACGGGTCGACGACCAGCCAGTCCGGCCGCACCCCGTACGTGCCGGGGCCGTGGCTGGCAGGGATGTTCTCCAGCCAGCTCTGCAGCCGCTTGGAGTACTCGGCGTCGGTGAGCTGGCGGCGCTCTCTCTTGGAGTCGTAGCGCAGTTCGCTGGCGAAGTAGATGCGCCGCTGTCCGTGCTTGTCGGGCACGGACACGCCGACGAGGAGGGCGTTGAACGGGTTGACGGTGCCGTAGTCGACGCCGACGCCGATCCAACGCTCCATCAGCGGCAGCGTGTCCACGATGTCGCGGTCAGGGTCGAACATGTCGTACACGGCGCCCTCGGCCATGCACCACTCGCCGAGCACGTAGCGCCGGTACCACAACCCGCTGTACTCGGCCTTCAAATTGGCCACGTAGGCCGCGTCGAGCGACGGGTTGTCGTCGAGAACGAAGTGCCAGAAGTTCAGGTCCAGTTCGGCCTGGCGGAGGATGAACCTTTTCCTAAGCCAGTGGTTGGGCGCGTCGGGGTTGGTCGTGCAGAAGATCATCGAGCCGGGAACGCTGCACCGGGCGAGAAGCTGGTCCCAGAACGTCTCGGGGATCAGGGTGGCCTCGTCGACGTACGCCCCGGCGCAGGTCATGCCCCTGAGCCGGGACTCAGCACGGATGTCGTTCGCCGAGATGATCTCGACCCGCCGGCCGAGCACGTTCGCGGTCGGCGCGCCCCGGTTGTAGAAGATCCTCCGCGAGACCGGGCCGGTCAACGCCGGATCCATGAGCGGCTCGAACACATTGCGCGCGATGGTGTCGTTCGTCTTCCCGACCACGACCAGGGAGCCGCCGCGCGGAGCGGTGGCCACGTACATCAGCCACCGCAGCAGCGACGCGATCGTCTTGCCGCTGCGGACCGCGCCCGACCAGATGTTGATGCGGGCCGACGCCTCCGCGATGGACCTCGCCTGCTTCGGCGACAGGGTGACAGCAGAGGTCACCGCAGCACCTCGACAGCCTCCACCACCTCGGCGTCCTCGATGTCGATGGCGGCAGGGAGGGCGACCTGGCCGTTGGTGGCCTGGATCTGCGCGAACAGGTTGCCCAGCAGGCTGACGACGTCGGAGTTCTCGGCGCCGTTGCGGTTGATCAGGTCCAAACCGAGCAGCGCGCAGCGGCGGGCGATGAGCCGCTCGACACCCTCGACCGCTTTCACGTCCCCGCCGCACGCCTTGGTCCACAGCGACGCCATCATGCGGTCGAGCCGGTCGATCTCGATCTGCAACAGCTCCTCGCTGGACTCCTGCTGCGCCTTGGACGCCATCTGCAGGGCCCGCGTGACGTCCTTGGACGCCGCCGCGAGGGAGGAGTAGCCGAGTTTGTCGGCGATGGCCCGGTATGGTAGGCCAGCCAGCCGCATTTGGACGGCTTTTGTCCGGCGCTCCGCAATGGCGACCGCACGCGCTTTATTGGGACGGCCCATGAGGGGAACCCCCGAAAGAATCGATGTGACCACACACACAGTTCGCGGTCGGGATTTGTGGGTTAATCTGCGAAAATGCGAGAAATGAAAATGATCACTATTCAGCAACCCTGGGCCGCGCTGATCGTCGCCGGACTGAAGGACGTCGAGAACAGGAGTTGGACGACGGCCTACCAGGGACCACTTCTCATCCAGGCCGGAATCAAGATCGACCCGCGCGGGTTCCGGCGGCTCGACGAACTCGGCCTGGAGCTCGACGCGCCGCTGCACCGCGGGGTGATCCTCGGCTCCGTCCACCTCGGCGAGATCACCCGCTCCAGCGACTCCCCCTGGGCCCGGCCCTACGCGCAGCACTGGCAGTTGTCCGACCCGCAACCCGTCGTGCGACTGCTGGAGGCTAGGGGCCAGCAGGGCCGCCTGTTCGATCCCCCTCCTGATTGGAGGCGCGCGTTCGCCGACCACGACGCCGGCGCGGTCCGCCTGTCTCGGGTGCGTGACGTGCCGGCTGACGAGGTCGCGCCCCGGTTCAGGAAGAAGGTGGACCCTGAGCTGGCGCTGCTGGCCGCACTGACTGTGGGGTGACGGGTGGCACGTACTCGAAGGAGATCACTCCGAGCCGCCGGGGGTCGAGGGACTGCTCATGCATCCAGGCGTGCTTGCTGCTGGTGCCGAGCGTGTGATCCTTGCGCTGCATCCGCCAGCGGGGGCTGCGGGCGCGGTAGGCGTTCAGCGCCGGGTGGGCGGACACGGCGCGCAGCCGGTAGCCGCGCTCGTACAGGTACTGGCCCATCCACTCGGTCATCCGGCCGCCGAGCGACAGCCCCTGATAGTCCGGCAGCACGACTGTGCGGTGCGCCATTTTCAGATTCCTCGTGCGAGGGTGCTGGAAATGGCGGTAACTGGTGAAAGCGGCCAATTCGCCATTCACGTACCCGGCGAAGCATTGCGCGCCGCGATGCAATTCGGCGGTCAGATAGTGATGGCGGCTAAACACCTGCCAGAGGGAGCGGCCGGCGTCGTGGATGTCGAGCCGGAGCGGTGGGCGGGGTTGAACCGACCTCCAGGTGAACGAGGCGGCGGCGACGTCGTACACCCAGTCCGGCTGCAGCCAGTCGAGAACGTCATAGTGACAGGTCACAGCCACGAGCTGCCGGTTGCGCCGTCGTACCGCTTTCTGCACCGCGTGCGACGCGACCTTCGCGACCTGCCGGTCCACCACAGAGGTGAACTCGTCGATGACGACCAAGCCGTCACGGTCGGCCAGCGCCCGGGCCAGGCCCGCGCGGAACGCCTCCCCGTTCGACAACGTGCTGAAGGGCCGCATCCACGCCGGCGGCGAGTTCAGGCCGACCGCGCCCAGCAAGGCCACGACGTCCTTGACGCTCATGCCCTTCGGAAAGTCGTCGACGAGCGCCCGGTCCGTCCACTCCTGGGCGCCGACGAGGGCCTCCGGCCACAGCTCGCGCGCGATCGTCGACTTGCCCGCGCCGGACGGTCCGACGAGCAGGCCGACGTTCCACGACTTGTCCTCGATGGGCAGCTCCACCGACCACGAGCTGGTCAGCTTCTCCTCGATGGGTACGTCGAACAGGCCCTGGAGCTGGAGGACGCGTGCGGAGCGCTTGACGGGCGACGACACTGTGATCTGAGCGCGCACCAGACCTCCTCCGGGGCAGTTTGACGAAAGGCCACCCACCCCTTATTTCACCTAGATACGATAGCGGCATGGTAGGTCTTGAACGGATCACGCAGCCCACCCTCGATGTGCTCGAAGTCCTCATCGCCGCGTTCGACGACAACGAGCAGATTTACGGCTGGGCGATCATGAAAGCGACAAAACGTGCTGGCCCCACGGTCTACAAGGTGCTCGACCGGCTTGAAGACGCCCGCTGGATTTCTGGCGAATGGGAGGAACTGGGTCCGGACGAGCCAGGCCCCCGCCGTCGCTTCTATCGATTGACAGGTGAAGGCGCTCCGGCCGCCCGCGCGCTTCTTGCTAAGCGACGCCCGGCCGCACTCAAGCCGCGTCCCGCACTCGGGTTCGCCCCGATCGGCCGCATGATCGCTCTCCTGTCGGGAGGCGGTCGTTGAGCGGAATCGAAATCATCCTCGGCGTCCTGCTGGGCCTCATCGTCAACGAGGCGTGCGATGTTTCCCCATGGCTCGCACGAAAACTCGTCAAAAAGGCGCCCTACCTGCAGTACCGAGATCGTGAACGTGCGGCAATGAGGGCTGAAGAGCTCACCGCTGTCGTCAATGAGCGTCCTGGCAAGTTGCTCAAGCTTGCTACTGCTGTGGCCTTCGCGGCAGGTGCTCTGGTCGTTCGACTGAAGTCCCTGATACAGGACTTCTGGACCATTCTGCGTCTGGCGGCGCGACTCTATCTCGCCATGGCGGGTCGCTCGCGGGATCAGCCGAGAGCTAAGGCGAAGAAGAGGAAGACCAAGAAGGCGGCTCGAATCGGCGGCACGACAGGGCAGGGCAAGACTGAAGCTGTTGAAGTCGCCATCCGGCTTCCGCGGGACGTGCATCTCGACGCGCCTGTGAAAGGTAGTTCACAGGAGATGGAGGAGCGCGTTCGGCGGTTGTTGCCGGAGACGCAGCGCACAGGCTCACAAGAGCGACTCGCTGGCGATGATTGATGAGTGGTATCGAGATCATCCTAGGAGTGCTCTTAGTTCTGGTCGTTAATGAGGCGTGGAACGTCTCCCCTTGGGTCGCCCAAATGCTCGTGCGCTGGTCTGCTCGGCTACGCTACCCCGATGCGGAACTCAGGGCGACACGAACAGAGGAGCTAGCAGCTTTGATCAATGAGCGACCCGGCAAGCTGCTCAAATTGTGCACCGCACTAAGCTTCGCTGTCGCTGCTCTGATGATGCGATGCTGGCGGTTCGCGAGCCAAAGCGGAACGACGGCCCAGGGCTTTTCCGATCGGCTGGCGCTGCATGTCTTCGTGAGCTGCACCGAGGCTCAACTGGCGAGCCAGCCGAATGGGACCCGAACTCTCGTCACCTGGCTCCCAAAGAGGAGAAGGGCTGCCCTAGGCAAGGCTGAGTTTCGGCTACTGATCTGGCCTCTACAGCGAAGGGCGATGAGACATGTCATGAGGGCAAATCGTAGGCAGGAGAAGCGCATCCTCCGTAGCGAACTTACATGAGCGCGCGGACCTGCCATCCCTCGTCGGCCAAACGCTCGAGTAGGCGGGTCTGCTCTTCCTCGTTGTCGCAGGTGACGATGATGCCCCACACCTCGGGGCGTACGTCCTCGTCGGCGTCGCCCGGGTCGGGCAGTGCCTCTTCGCGGTCGCTGCCGTCCTCGCCCGCGATCGCGTCGGCGAGGTCGGCCAGGTCGTCATCGGTGTAACCGGCAGCGAGCAGCAGGTCCGGGTTGGCGTCGCGGACGTCGGCGAGGACCTCGGCGAGCATCCGCTCTTCCCAGCCGCCCTTTTCCGTGGTGCGGTTGTTCGCGATGAGGTACGCCTCAGCGTCCGCGTCCGAACGGGACGACCAGCCGCGCACGATCGGCGGAAGCCACGTGCCGTCATCGTCGACCAGGACGCCCTCGGGCGGGAACTCCTGGGCGGCGGCCATTTCCTCCAGGACCTGAAGACGGCCGTGACCGACAACGATCCGTCCGGTTCGCTCGTCCAGTTCGCCGGCAATCACGCAGCCGAACTCGTCGATCGACTTACGGATGCCGGGAAGGTCGTGCTCCTTGGGGTTGCGGATGGCGCGGCGGATCTCGTGCAGTCGCATGTGCTCGATCCGTCGCACAGCTATCCTCCTGCTCGGGTCTGTACTCAACAGCCTCAGTACGATCTACTAGGCGGACGTCCTGCCTACGCGGAAGGCGGATCTTCTCGCTGTGGGAAGCCCGAGAGCCAGATTCGAAAGCTGTGGAGCTTGATCGCTTCTGCCCCTACCTCGCTGCGGTCCAGGAATACCCAAATGGTGTCCCTCTCCACGCCGAATTCAAAGTCCAAGATCCATGCGCGACGTGCGCGTCGTTCTCCTTCGCGCTTGTGTAGAGTGCCTCGGCTAGCTTGAACCAGCCGCACCTGCTCTCGAGGGAGTCCTTGCTGAATGCAGATGCAGGCACGCGCTACCTGGATCGCCTCCTGTTTGCGAAGGCGGCGGACTCGTTGTCCCTTCATAGCTAAAACCCTGCTCTTGAGCAGGTCGTAGGCGGCGTTACCTGCTACGCCGCTGGCGACTGCAGTAGCTATGAAGCTGACGAGATCGACCGCGGCTTCGCCTATGAACCCGCCACCTGCGGTGGACTCTGGAGATACCCAGAGCGTCCCCTCCGGGGTGACGTCGGAGTCTTTCAGGGACGAGCTCGGGTCGAGGCGGTGATAGGAACCGTCAGCGTCTCGAAAGTCGATAATGTATCGGTTTCGCCGTGCGCCTGAAGGCTGCCCGATCGCGGAGAGGACGACCTCTCCGACAAGGGTGTCCACGGGGACGTCACTCACTACAAAAGCTTGATGATCGGGACCATAGATGGTCAGCGTCAGGTGCACAATCGATCCGTCGGACATAGGACCATGGTGGCCCATGCAGTGCGCCGTAACGCGGTTTACGGGGAAGGCACGTACCCGAATCGCGCACGGTCCTCACCGAGCTTGCGGGCGATGAGCGCGCAGGCGAGCACGTCCCACGAGCGGCTTTCAACGGCCTCGTCGGGGACGCTCACGGCCGAGCCGGTGATCCGGTTCCGCCCGTTCGTCTTGGTGGGGATGCCGCCGTTCGGGGTCTCCCAGTCCACGTTCCACGACCACTTGGCCCGCTTGAGCCGGGGACGGCCGAGCCGCTGCCGCTGGAGGGTGAGCTGTACCTGGTGGGTGTCGCCTTCGGGCATCTTCACCCAGCCGAGCACCGGCCCGTCCACCGTCTCGTAGGAGTACCGTTTCGGCCCGAACAGCGCCTGGACCAGGTCGAGGCTGACACGGCCGTGCATCCACCACGGGTCATCTCGTGACCACTCGTGCTCACGCGCCCACCACTGCCAGCGGATCGCCCAGTCGTCGACCGACACCTTGATCACCCGCGACGTGTAGCCCTCAGGAATGAGACGGCGTTGCAGCCAAGCGCCGAACCCTTCGGTGTGCAGGTACAGCGCACCGAACGGCCAGATGCGCAGGTGTCCGGACAGGGTGTGCTCCGCGCCGGCGGCACCGATGGTGATCCCGGCGGAGAACACGCCGAACGTCTTGCCGATGACGAGCTCGCCTCCGAGCGTCCCGGCCGGGCGGTCCGGCCAAGGGCCAGGCCCCCACGTGCGCGAGCCCAGCTCACGCATCGCCTGGATAAACTCCGGCCGGTACAGGTCATTGGTGTACGGCTGGCCCAGCTCGAAGTGCTTCGCGGGCAGGTTGCCCTGCGGGTCGGGGCGGACGCCGCATCGGTCGCAGGTTACCCAGCGGGCTGCGCGCAGACCTTGCCCGATCGGACCGTGTCCGTCGACCACCGGCTTGTGGCCGCGCAGGCGGCACCACAGCATGAGCCGGGGCAGGTTGTGGAGCCAGAAGCCGCGGTGGACGAGCACTCCGCGGTGGCGGCCGTCCCGCTTGAGGTAGTCGATCGAATGCCACCACATGAGGGGATCTCCGAGAGGGTCGATTGTGTGAAGGCCAGCGCCGGTGGGGTAATCCGAGTGCGGCGGTGCCTGCCCGCAACTCCGCGAATTCCCAACAGACAATCCGAACTATCACTAAAGTGATCAAGTCAAAGATCAAGGAGAAAGCACTATGAACCGCACGAACGCCCAATGGATCGGCCGCTCGGCGCTGGTGGTGGCGCTGGCGGGAGGTGTCCTGCCCACCGCCGTCGCGCCCGCCGCGTTCGCAGCCCAGAAGGCGACGCTGGGACCGTTCGGGTACGGCAGCCTGAAGCTCGGTATGAGCGCCGCGAAGGCGAAGGCGACCGGGAGAATCGTCCGCAAATCGGTGGGGGACCATGCCGGATGCACGGGCTGGGACCTGAAGGAGAACTCGTACCCCAACTACCGGGTGGGGATGTACATCTCGAAGAAGTACGGCATGACCATGATCGTCGCACCCTCTGGCCTCAAGACACCCCGAGGCATCGGCATCGGCTCGACCAGGGCGCAGTTGAAGGCTGCCTACCCCGACCTGCGGCGTGGTCCGGGCGGCTATCCCACCGCCAGCGTGCCGGGCAACAAGAAGGCGCTCTACCTCTTCTACGTGTCCTACAAGACCAACCAGGTCGCTGGGATGACCCTGACTCTCGCCAAGCACGACTGCCGCAAGTACTAGTGCCACATGTCGTCGGCGAAGTAACCGCTCCGGCGCTGGTCAAAGGGTGTGCGAAAGGCTCCGGACTGGGGAGTGTCCAGGGCCTAGCTCGCGATCAAGAATCTGAGACGTGATCGTTTCGGGGGGTCCCGAGGTATGGGGGGCGTCGCGTTCGCGCGGGAGAGACGCTCTCAGCGCGTCGCCCGAACCGTGCGCGCGGGAAGAAACCTCGCGTACGTATACGAATCCCAGGCTGATCATGAGGGTACACGCGGTTGTCAAGCCATGGCAAGCCCTACACGCGACTCGCTGACCAGGAGATACGCGGAAGCGTCGGCCGACGTCTCCGGCAGAAGGCTTGTTGCCGGCGGCTTGGCTGCTTCACATCCGTAGTGCCAGTCTCGAAGATCTCCAATATCTTTCCGGCGAACTTATCGGCTTATCCCAGAGCGTAGATTCTAAGACTTCACCGAAAGCTCCGGCGATATGGCGATGCTTAAATATGGGAACATAATCACGGCCGACAAAAAGCCTGTGATATCCGACTACGTAAGGCGCGTTGCGCGGCACCTTGCTAAGATGTGAGAACAGACGAAGCGGCCCCGCTCATTAGGTTGGTACCCCAAGGGAGCGGGACCGTTCGCCTTGCCCCGGGGGCTACAGCGTTAGCTGAGCCCCCGGGCCCGGAGTAGCAGGTCCAGCGACATCAGCAGCGACTGCAGCAATATCAGCAGCCGTGCCCAGTCGTCCGGGTCCATGCCTCCAGAGCAACTCGCGCCTAACATATGATCTCCCCTCATGCGTCAGCCCCTGTGGGGCTCGGGGTCGGATTGCCCGACCGCCTCGCGAGAGCGGCCGTGTATCCGAGATATGTCAAGCAGCAAGCCGATGCCCATCGTAGCGCGCCGAATAGCAAGTCGGCCGCGTTTTCGGCGCATATTAAAGAGCGCTTCAAAGCACGCCTTTACAAGATCATGTCGCTTTGAAGCGACAATCGCAGGCCACGTTGCCTTTACGGTCGATGGAACCAGTCGCAGCTCCTCGTAGCCACGGAACAACCGCTTCTCAGGGCTTCGAGCCCGTCAACGGACTCGGGCCTGGGCCCCATAGATCAACCTAGGCCGTCAGCGAGATCACCTCATCTCAAAGCCAACCGCCGCTCACCAACCGTTGCCGTTTGAAGATCGCCGTTGTCGTCTCCCTGCCGCTATCTAAGCGGTACAGCCGAAGTCGCAACAGGGTTCAAAAGGGGTTCACTTCGCAGGAACCTACGCCACGCGAGCTACCGCCCGATACCCGCCGTAGCATTGTCGGCCTACTCGTCCACGACCCGCATGTACTCGGACAGCACCCGCGATGTGGGCGACCAGCCGCCCTGCTCGGCGATCCCCGCCGTGGCATGGTGGAGGGTGCGCCTGCTGTGTGAGGGTTGCGACGGCACTGACGCGGGCAAAACCAGAGCGATAGGGAGAAGCCTTCAGAGTCGCAGGCGCCGTTCTTTTCGCATCCAAAGGAACTGCGCCATGACCATGCTCGCAACTGCCCTTGGAGCCCTCCCCGTATCTCTGGTGGCGTTAGCGCTGGGGCTCAGGTACGGACCAGACGCGGTAGTTCGCCTGCTGGCCGGCCTTGTCGCGGTGTTAACGAAGGACAAGGGGCGCGGTGATCGCGCGTTGACGGTGCTGAGGCTATTGCAGACGCGACGGTCTCGATGATCTCGCCTGCTCCTGCGCCGAGCGTTCCTACTCGATCGCCGCGGCGACCAGGTCGGACGGGTCGTCCTCCAGTCGGTCCCACGCTTCCAGGGAGATTTCGGTGATCGAGGAGTGTGCGTGGCCGAGCGTCTCCTGGATCTTCCTCACCCTGACGTCCACTTCCTCTCATGTTCAGCCAATCTACGGCGCGCGGAGAGAGCATTAAGGCGACTGGGTTCAGTGGAGGGAGACAAGGGCAATGACGCGTAGGGCTCGGCGAACGACACTCACTCTCTCTGTCCTGGCAGGGGCGCTCCTCGGCGGGACATTGCTGCTTCTTTCACCTCTTGCCGTGAGCATCCTTGCAGAGAACATCCCCGGGCTCGATTGGGTGCTTCTCAGCAACATCGGGCAAGCGTACGGGTCCGTCGCCGCGCTGCTAACAGCGTTGTCCCTGGTCGGCGTCGTGGTATCGACGCTCATCCAGGCCCGCAGCGTCCGCCTTGCGAGCGAGCAGACCTGGCGCCTGGCGCAACTGGAGCTTGCAAAGCTTGTCATCGATGATCCGAAGCTGGTGCAGTGCGAGGGAGTCCCGTGGCGTAGCCCGGAGGACGACCTGCCCCTCCGGCTTCGTATCCTTGCCAACCTCTGGATCGAGCAGTGGCGTTCAATGCACCACTTCGGACTGATGGATGACGCGACCATCCGTCGACTCGCATCAGGCCTCTTCGCCGGAGAGGTGGGCAGGCAACAGTGGATGGAGCATAGCGAGGGCTACCGATCCGAATACCCCAAGGTCAGCAGCCGCGCCTTTTCTCGGATCTTGGATGAAGAACTGGCACACGCCACTCGCGTAGCCGCAGTACCGATATCTCGCCCAAAGGCCGCATCACCTAAGAGGCGATGGTATGCCGCTGCGGCAGCAGGTGCCGCACTGGCCGTCGGCGTCGCGATAGGCCGGCTCCGATAGCTGTTCGAACGCCATGCATCGCACACGGCCTGTGCCGTCTGGCGTAGTGACTTGCAGGACTCGCTGTCCGCCTCTCCCTTGTCGTGGGCCGCCTCTTCGGCAGCCTGACGATGTGCGGATGCCATGTCGGCCTCTATTCGATAGTCGCCGCGACCAGGTCGGACGGGTCGTCCTCCAGCCGCCTGGCCGCCGTCAGGTAGATGTCGGTGGTCGAGGAATGTGCGTGACCGAGCGCCTCCTGAACCTTCTTCACGCTCACGCCTGCCTCCTCCGCCAGCGTCGCGAACGTGTGCCGCAGCTGGTGCGGGTGCAGGCCCTCGACCCCGGCCTGACGGCCGACGCGCTCCACCAGCTCGTACACGTCCTTGCGGTCCAGCCGCCGCCCCGAGGCGGACGCGAACAGTGGCCCCTCCAACTGCTCGACCGCCAGCCCGACCCGCTCCGCCCGGTCGGCCAGATACGCGTCGATCGCGTACGCCGCCGCCGGCGGAACCTTCCGAGTCTTCGGCTTGTCACCCTTGGCGACAATCCGCACTGTGCGGTGGCCGCGCTCGTACCCGAGATCGGACAGCTGCGCGGTCAGCGCCTCGGTGACGCGGACGCCGGTCTCCATGAGCAGCCGGATCAGCGCCGCCGTGCGGAGCCGCTCGCGGCCGTGGTCGTGGTCGGCCGCGAGCAGTACGTCGCTGGCCTCGGCGCGGGTCAGGCCCACCGTCTCGGAGTGCTGCCGGTCCACCTTCGGCCGCTTCACCCGGTCGAACGGGTTGAACTCGGCCGCGTCCTCCTCTACCAGGTAGCGGTACCAGGACGACACTGTGGCGAGCCTCCGCGCGAGCGTCTTCGCGGGGACCGGCGCGCCGGCCTGCAGGTCGAGCCACCGCTTGTAGACGTCGCCGTGCGGCCGCCGCACCTCCAAGACGTCGAGGTCGTGCGCGGCGCAGAAGGCGAACCACATCTCGATGTCGCGCCGGTAGGCGTCCCGAGTGTTCTTGGAGTTGAAGCTGAGCAGCCACGCCTTCGTCAGGTCCTGGACGTAGCCGAGTAGGCCGGGTGGGAACGCCACCTCGCTGCCGGGTCGCGGGGCTAGCCCGGCTGTCACGGCGCGTTTCCGAAGAAGTGCTCGGGGCGGTAATCAGCAACGATCACTCCCCTGTGTCGGATCTGCACCGCCTCAACCTGAACGTCGACGCGCATGAGATGTGCCTTGGCCATGAGTTCGGCGGGTTGGCGCACGGGCAAGGAGCAGACGATGGCCCAGCCTTGTGTGCCGTCCTCGTGTTCGGCCAGGACAGCGACCTCATAAAGGTCGTCGCTAGGTGCAGGAGTTCCGGAAGCGGGATGCCGAATGAACGTGTTCGCCTGTGGGGGCGGACCGTCAGGTTCGCTCATAATCAGACGCTCTCTCTGGGGGGACGTAGCAGCGATCACTCTACACCCCCATAACCGGGATTATGAGGGGTTATTAGCGATCATGAACCAACCCAGAACCCCACTAGAACAACCTTCCGATCTGGCAAACCGCGTCCCCTCCGCCGACCGGCGAGGCACACTAGAAATGAGCGATGCCGTTACGCGGCCAAAAGCAGAACAACGGTAAGGCACGACCGGGGCATGGCACTGGCTCCAGCTCCGGGACAACATCACACCGATCAGCCCACGCGGGCATGTCGCGCCGAGTAGAGCAACCGGGGAGCCAACGACAGGCGCACGCGTGGACCGATTGGCGTGATTCTCGTGAAGCGGTGCCAGAAGACCCTAAAGGACATCCTCAAGATTGTTGGGCTCCTTGGGGCTCTTGTCCTTGCCCTCGGCGCACTCGCCAGCACAGGGATTGTCGCCGCCTACTTGGCGATCGGCACATACCAGTCCCTCTTCGGCTAACGCGCGCGCGGGCGCGGCCCCGACCATGCCGCGCCCGCACCGATCCCACGAAAGCAACCCCGTCACGCACGCATCAGCCCTAAAGTGACAACCATGGGCCTCCGCCCCTGGGCATATCGCACACTCGCCGCCATCGGCGCAAGCACCGCCATCGCCGCCGGCGACGACACCATGCCCCTCTGGGCCCGGATCACCCTCGGCACCAGCTCCACGCTGCTCGCCGCAGTCACCGCGCAGCCCAACACCGTCGCTCCGCGTCCACCGACGAGCCCGACGCCAAATAAAAAAAACGAGGTGAGCATGGTGGGGTGGGTTCCGAACTGTCAAATCGCCCCGCATGCGGGGACGAAGTAAGTCACTCCTCACGCCCCCAATAAGCTCTACCATCCGGCCGCGCACCCCGATTGCACCGCCGTGCCCGCACCTCACGCTCCACCCGCAACAGCTGATCGACGCGCACCACCCGCCGACCACCCGCATCCAACCGTGTCGTCGGACCACGGCCATCAGGCGGAAACCACCCCTCCCCCACCCACCGCCGAACCGACCCCACCGACACCCCACACCGGCCCGCAGCCGTCTCAAGATCCACCCACACACCACCAGCATGACCCAAAAACCGACGCCAAGTGCAGGCGCCCGCGCGGTCGGCGGCCGGGGGGTGGGGGCGGGGCAAACGGAAGCGCCGCACGCCTGGTTGGCGTGCGGCGCTCGGTTCGCATGGCTAGTTGATCCGCGTGGCTTCCGCCAGGTCATCCGTGATCTGGCGGAGGACGCCGAGCAAGCGGCGGATCTCCTGTCGGCACGCTTGACGCATCGGCGTGCCCTTCGCCGACTCCGCGCGGCTCACGGTCACGTAGGACAGTTCATCTATGGCGATGATGGCGCGGCTCACTGGCGCGCCGATCCATGCGGGCGCGTGGTCGGCGTAGGCGCGGACCACTTCGTCGGCGGCGTTGCTGCGGGGCGGCACTACCAGGTCTTCCGTGTCGCCCACGATCGGGCAGGGGATGACCAGGGACGGGGCGTTGGTGCGGGCCATGATCGCCATGAACATGAGCACGGCGTCTTGGATCAGTTCGTTGGTGGGGCGCTTGTCGGCCATGGTTGCTCGCTTTCGGGTAGGTGCCGCTCGCTGGCGGGGAACTGCCAGCGAGCGGCGGGGCGGGTTAGCTGTGGCGGTGTTTGCCGTGTCTGCGCGGGCTGGGAGCTTTCGACAGGCTCTGCCTCATGGCGCGTTCGACCACCTGGGCGGCGGTCGCGCCCTCGATCATGTGGGCGTGATCCATGAGGGCAGAGGCGAGCACGTGCAGGATGTTGACGTTCGCCATGTCGCCGCGCCCAGTCTGGGAAAGCACTTCGCCAAACACGCACCAGGCGCTGACGGCTACCGTTCGGGCGATACCGTCCGGCATGCCGAACACGGCAGCGTTGACCCTACGGCGGGCGAGTCCATCCATCTCGACGTGGCGGCCGATCACCTTGACGTCAAGCGTTTCGACACCCGCCAGAGTCAGGACGCGGTTGAGGGCGTCGCGCGCGGCGACCGTGTACTCGGCAATCTTGTTGTGATCGATCATGGTTCCTTCGTTCGGGTAGAGCCGCGCCCCCTGGGGTGCGGGGGCGCGGCGTTGGGATTACTTGCTGGCGGTTCCGCTAGCGGGTTTAGCCGGAGTCTTGGAGGCAGGCTTGGGGCTGGGGTTCGCGGCCTTGACGTTGTTGAGCTCGGTACGGACCGCGCTCAGCTCCTCCGCCAGCCGGGTGTTCTCGTTCTGTAGGTCGGCGTTGATCATGTCCAGGTCTGCGACGCGCTTGCGGAGGTCCATGAGCTCTTCCTGCCGCTGGATCTCGGCGCGCATGGTGCGCAGCTTCTCTACGGTCGGCGCGGGCGTCTGCGCCAGCGGGTCGTCATCCTTGAGTCCGCCGAGCGCCAACTTGCCGATGGTCGAGCGGAAGATCTTCGGCTTGTTGCCGTCGCGCTTGTCGATCACGTCAGCCTCGATCCCGTCGGGGCAGGCGATCATGTCGTCGGCGTACTCCGGCTGCCCCTTGGCGAGCACGAACGTGCCAGCGATCACGTGCGACGCGATCACGGGCAGTCCGGCGCGGCGGACGTCACGGTCCCACGAGCCGCCGGAGCCGCTCTGGCGGGGGTCGGCGTCGATCGCGGCGAGGATGCGGTCAAGGATGGCGGTCGGCGAGAGCTTGAATTCCACTTGTTTCTCCTCTTGAGAGGGGGCACGCCCGCCCGTTGCGGGCGTGCCCTGGTTGGTTATTAGTCGGTGACGATTACGGACAGTTCTTCGTCGCCGGGGACGATGGCCGTTTCCTTGTCGTCAGGCGCGATGGCCGGTTCCTTGTCGCCGGGCGCGATAGCCGGTTCCTTGGACTGCGGCTCGCCGCTGGTCTGCGGCGACTCGCTAGGGGCGGCGTGCTTCCGGCGCTGCTTGTTCGCCTTCCGTGCGCGGCGAAGGATCACGATCACGGCTCCGCCGATGCCGACTGCCAGCAGTCCAGCACCGCCACCGGCAACCGCCACCTGGGCGGGGATGCCCGTGTTAGCTGCTACGACCGACGATTGATTCGCTAGCTGACTCGCTAGCGAGTCGAGAGCGCTTGCCATGGGCCCGCTGTTGTCAGGAGTCGGAAGAACGATCGGCTCTCGCGACTCCTCCAAACGGGTGGACGATGCGGCAGGCAACGTCGGCGGGACCACGGGCGCGGCCGTTGGCTGCGGCTGCGCTGTGATCGTTGTCATGACGGTTTGCAATGACACTGCGGGCGTGGCCGTGACGGTCGCCGTGGCGGTCTGCGTGGCCGTGGCCGTGGCGGTTTGCGTAGTCGTGGCCGTAGCGGTGGCCGTAGCCGTTGCGGTGGCCGTGACGGTGACCAGTTGAGTTGTGGTGATTACCTCCGTGTGGGTGACCGTGCTGGGCACGGGCTCGGATGTGACAGGTCCCCCGCCTACGGGGGACATGCCCGCGTTGGACGCGGGTGCTGTGAGGACACAGAGAGCCAGCGCACCGGCGACCGTGGCCACCGTCGCGCTGATCTTGTGTCGCGTGTTGAGTCTCACGTCTAGGAATCGAGACACGTAGAAGATGCGTTACCGACTCATTCATAACGGAGTGATAACTGTGCGTTTCCCCTGATCAGAGCATGCACCGAGATCGGTAACGCGTGTCCCGGGGAGTAGCGCACTCCCGAATCCTCCCCCGCGTGTCCCCCGGGGGGGCGCTGGGAGCGCGCCTGAACGCATGGGAGGCGCCCCCTCTGACTCCAGGTGATCCGTGCTCGCATCGCGTCGCAGCAATGATCACAGCGACGCAGTCAGCAAACACTTACGTAAGTGACCACTTACATTCGGAAGCCCGAGCCAGCCGAGTAAGTAACCACTTACGCAGGGTTGTGGATCGGCGTTGTTGGACTTGGTGTCTATTAGGTGTTTTTGGATGGTGTGTCTAATAGCGCTTGGGGTGGGTGTGGATCTTGAAGTGCTATGGTCGACGCTGTGAGCTTTTGATCTTGCTCTTGATGGGATGACACCAGAAACCCCCTGTTCGCGTCTCCGTGGTGGTCTACAGACGCGTTCAGGGGGTTCAGGGGATGATTTCACGCTTGCAGTTTCGCTAGCGTCAGCTACGAATCGGACTTACGAGCACAAACCAGTCAGCGACGGGGGCAGGCGCTGAGCACGGGCAGCGGTGGAGGTGCGCCGAGCTGGTGGGTGAGGTGGCGGGCTCGTTCGCGGAGGGTGCGTTTCGTCTTTGCGGGCCTGGGCGGCTGGGAGTGTTCGTGCTCGTGCTGGTGGTTGTGGTGGTAGTGGCTGGTCCAGCCTCGGGTGGCGGCTTCGCGGCGGGCCTCGGCGGGTTCGATGGCTCCGATGAGGACGGCGTGGGTGGTGCAGGCGTCGTGGTTGCAGATGAGGGTGATGGCGGGGACGGCACTCATGGCGGGGTCCTTGGGTTAGCGGCGGCGCTGGTGGTAGCGGGTCTTGAGGTGGGTGGCTCGGTGCCAGGGGGTGCGGCGTACTGCGCGGGTGAGGCGGTGGGTGAGGCGTCGCCAGTCGGTGTCGGTGAGGTGCTGGGTTTCATCGATCCAGGTGTTGGTGAGGGTGACGCCTCGCCAGCGGCGGGGTTGGGGGTAGTGGGTCATCGGCGTCTCCGGTGGTAGGCGGTCTTCGCATGCGTGGCGTGGGGCCAGCGGGTGTTGCGCTGGTCGCGTGCGAGCCTGTCGCGTTCCTTGAGGTAGGCGCGGTGCCGGCGTGGGGTGGGGTGGTGCCAGGCGTTGAGGAGATGGGCGACGGCGCTGCCGATGCCGTGGAGGGCGGCGCCGAGCTGTCGGAACGCTGGGGTGAATCGGGCGCATAGATCGACGCGGAGCTCGTCGAGGCGGGTCGTCTGGGCGGCCCGCGCTGCGTTGGCGAAGTCGCTGAGGGGCGGCAGCGGGTAGCGGCCCAGGCTGCGGAGCGAGAGGGCGCCGCCGGTGGCGAGGTAGTCGTGGGCGAGACAGTCTTCGCCTGCGTCTCCGGCGGGACACTGGTACATCTCGTCGTCGGTGCGGCCGGGGTCGGCGCACCAGCACGACGGGGTGGTCTCGCTGGTCACTGCTGCTCCTTGCGGGCGGCCTGGTCGCGGGCGGCGCGGCCGGCGGCGATGAGCGGGTCGATTCTGCGGAGTGGGGGTTTCCAGCCGTTGGCGTTGAGCCAGTCGGCGATCGCTGTGACGTCGTCCTCAAGGAGCGCGGCTTGGACGTGGGGTTGGAGGATGGTGCGTACGGCTGCGCGCATGGTCTGCCAGGTGGCTTCGATGTCGGGGTCGGTGGCCATGGGCGAATCCTTTCTGCTGGCTGTTTCGCTAGCGACTGTGGGGTGAGTTGTCCCCAATTCGATCTTGGTTTCGGCGGGTGTGCTTCTCCCTCTTCCTCCTCAGCGCCGTACGGAGGGTCATGTGCGTCATTGGTAGGTAGTGGGGAGGTGCTTGGTAGGTGGGCGGGTGCAGCATCCGGTGTTCTTGGTAGCAGCATCCGGTGATCCGGTAGCAGCATCCGGTGATTACTCGCCGGTACGCCTCAGATCACCGGATGCTGCATCCTGTGATCAGGAGTTATCCACAGGCCCATCACCGGATGCATCCCCCGGTGTTCGTGGACTCCTGGTCCTCTTCGGCGGTGGCGGCTCCACCCCGGCCGGGACGGTCAACTCACGCTCGTTCGGGTCGAGCATGGCCACCCGCTCCAGCAGGTCGTCCGGGATGGCGAGCCGGTACTCGTCGGCCAATGCACGCCGCCCCTGCGACGACCCCTGTACGACCCGCACGAGCAGGCCGATGTCGCGCAGCCGGGCCAGACACAAGCGCACCGTCCGCTCGTTCAGCCGGGTAACCCGCGCCAGCCGCTCTGCAGACGGACGCACGCGCGTCCCGTCCGGATTGCCGTACGTCGCCGCGACCATCGCAACGTGCTGCACAGTGGACGAGTTGATCCGCCTCTTGCCCTCCCCGAACCCCAGCTCGGCCCGCCGCACCACGGCGATCCACGTCCAGTAGATCGGCTTGCCAGCCACCCAACCCCCTCAACGCGCTCGACGAACTGGAGCGCCCTGAGGGAAGGGCGTCACGCTGATCACGGTACGACCCGGACCTATCCACGCAGAACCACCATCTCCCCGTCCTCGCCCAACTCGCCCAGGACGGCGACAGGGCAGTCGTGCTCGCCGACGTCGGCGCACGGCCCGCAGCAGGTCTCCTGCTCGGCCAGCCCCTGGACGTGGTACTGGCACGTCTCGGCAAGCAGCAGATGCTCGTGGATGCACCCCGCGACGAGCCACACCACCACCTCGCCGCCGCACAACTCCCGGCTGGGCCCGAACTCGGCGAGACAGCCGGCCCCGGCACCGACGTCGAGGCCGAGGCCGCTCGTCACCGCTTCCCCCGCAGGTCGCGCCGGTTCCCGCCCTGGTCGTACTCCGCGACCGGCCACGACCGGCAGATGTGGCCGCGGCGCCCGCACGGCGAACACCACACCTCCCCATGGGCCAGCATGTCGGCATGGTCCGCGCAGTGCTCGTCCGCCTCCAGATGCTGGTGAGCGCACGTCATGACGAGCCGCGTCACCGTCTCGCCGCCGCACTCCGGCCCGGCCGGTCCCCAGCTCCGCACATTGCACGCCACGGTCACGTCACCTCGCGCAGGATCGCCCGCTGGCACGGGTAACCCGCGCTCCAGCAGGCCGCACACCCGCCCAGCCCAGTGCGGCCTTCCCACAAATGGCGCGAACACAGCAGAGCCACCCGCCGATGAGCAATCCGGCACCAGCAACGCGACTTGAACCGGCCCACCGGCTCGTCCCCGCACGCCCCGCCGTCGGGCGCATCAAGACGCGCTTCGCAACCCCGGGCCCTCAGCCGCGAACTCTCGATCGCGGATTCGCTAGCAAGAAGACTCACAGGTCCGTCTCCTTCACTGCCTTGATGAACTGCTTGAACGGCTCCAGCTTCGCCAGGTCCTGCCTGAGCTGCCTGTTCTCGGCATGCAGCGCATCGATGTCGACCTGCAGCTCCGCCCGCACCGACAGAAACATCGCGTGCTTCTCGTCGACCACGCGCTTCAAACTGGCGTTCTCGCTCTCCAGCCGCTCGATCGTGGCGGCCGCCGTACGGCCTGCCTCCAGCAGCTTCATCAGCTGCGAGTACTCGTCCGCAGGCGGCGGACTGGTCGGCGGTGACAGCTTCGACTCCCGCGCCAGCGCCGCCGTCTTCCGTGCAGGCACATCCGCAGGCGTCGGCCTGCGCGACTCCCTGAGCCCGCCGTCGTTCCAGGCGTCGCGAATCCACCAGATCGACGGGTTGCCGCGCCGCTGGCACCGGATGTGCCCAGTGTCGCGCAGATGCCGGGACACTTCCTCCTGATAGACGGAATCCCAGTCGCCGCCGACGCTGCGCAGCACCGACGTGAGGGTTCCCGTCCACAGCACCCCCTCGACGCGGGCGTTCGTCCCCCTCTCGTCGCCCTGGTTGGTGGCCTCCTCACGCAACAGGTCGTAGAGGGCCTTGGCATCGGCGGCCAGGTCCTCCTTGTGGCTCCCCCGGTCGATGCGGGCGACGTCGCCGATCTGCGGCATTACCTCATCAGCTCCTTGCGGCGTTTCAGGCTCAGGGTCGGGCCCAGGTTCAGAGTCGGACCCGAGGACGGGCTGGTCGTAGCGGGCGAACTCACCGACGAGGAACGTCATCACCTCAGTTTCGCGCCTGCGCAGCACGTCCACCCACGACCGGTTGTCCATGTGGGCGTTGATGCGCAGGCGGCCCTGGTCGATGTCGAACGTCACACCGGACCGGTACGCGGCGGCGATCAGCTCCTTGATCTCCCAGTTTGCGCCCTGCTGCTGCTCCTGCCCGGGAGGGTCGGCGGTGACGGCCGCCTGCATCGGGGTGCGCGTGGCGAGCTGACGCACCTTCGATCGCGCGTTCAGCAGGCCCTCGCCGCCTACCCTGTCCGGCACGCACTGCGACAGGCCGGTGGCCGGGTTCGTGACCTTCCACTCAGGGCCGACCTTCTCCACCGTGAAGCGGTGTTTCTTGGCCTCGCTGCGGACCATTTTCTCCACGTCGCTCCTGCGGCTCATGCGGGCCTCCCCCACACGGCCATACCGGCGTGCCGGGCGAACGCGGCGGCCCCCGCAGATCCGGGCGACCCGTCGAACAGGTGCGCGAGCATGCCGTACCGGCCGCCTCTCCCCTGTACGAGACCGATCATGTAGCCGTTACGGGCCGGACCGGCCGCCCTCGCCAGTTCGGGGATGTGCCACGGCGCGGGGTGGAGCTCCACTGTCACATCCGGCACCGCGGCCGCCCACTCGTAGGCGTACCGGTCGCCGCCGGACGGCTTGTCCTTGACCCGGTCGTAGCCGATGAGGATGCGGAAGCCGCCGTACCGGTCGTACAACTCGGTCAGGTCCTTGCGGACTTTCTGACGGTCCGCCAGCCGCGACCCGGTGTAGACGATCGTCAACAGGTCCGGCTCGCACCAGTAGTCCATCGCGGCGGCGAAGTTCGCCATGACGTGATCGACAATGCCCCGGTCGATGGGGTATCCGCCGAGGATCTCTTCCAGGATCTCCTCGAAACGCCGTTTCTGTTCGGCTGTCAGGGTGGGCCTGTCCATCAGCCGCCGCCTAGGAGCTCGTCCAGCTTGGCCTGGGCGTGGTCGGTGATCTCGGCGACCCGCTTGGCGATCTCCTCACGCAGGTACCGCTCATACACGTCGGCGTGGTCGGCCAGCAGCCGCTCCGTCGCGGCCCGTCGCGCGTTCATGCTCGTCGCTCCGGCCCCGGCAAAGCCGGGCAGGTGGATGGCGCACACGGCGCGCCGCAGTTCGCTGCGGTGTGAGGTGTACCGGCTGGTCTTGACGGTGAGCGCCATCGAGATGGGCGGGCCGCACGGCACGTTGCGGGCCTTTGCTGCCTGAATACACACGTCGGGGTCTCCTTTCCGCCAGCGGCGTAGATAGATCTCCCGGTAGTGGGATCGCTGATACAGCACGTACGAGGGATCGGCGGGTCGATACCGCTCAGGCATAGTCCGGTTCATCAGAGTCCTTTTCGCATCTGGCCAGCGTCGAGGACGCTGGCGTTGAGGGGTTGATCGGGTGAGGGCCCGACACCTCACCGGTGCCGGGCCCTCACGGGCGGTTCTTCGGTGGGAGGCCGCGCCGTTTCCGGCGAGCGTCTTCGAGCCGACTCACGTTGTCCGGCAGCTTCTCCGGCACACCCTTCGTGCAGCTGCCAGCGTGCGGATAGAAGATCTGCTCGAACAGCGCCTTCGGCCGGTCGGCGGTCGGCCGGCGCGACCTCCACACGCCGAGCCCGTCGCGGATGCACACCGTGTTGCCTTCCGTGTCCGGCTTCGGGTCGACCGCGAACGGGCGCCCGGCCTCGGTGATGGTCCACAGGATCGGTTTCTTGCAGTTACCGCAGATGGACAGCTCATGCCGCGTCGGGGCTAGGGTCGAGCCCCCTGGGCAGGCCGCCGCGGTGGAGAGCGCGCGCAGCGGCGATGTCGTCGGCGTCGACGCCCCACCCTTCGATGACGCAGAGGGTGTTGCCGGAGGCGTCAGTGACGCGGGTGATGGGGAGCTGGAGGCGGGCGCGCTTGTGGCGTCGCTGTCCGCGCTTGCGCTCGGGGCGCTCGTACTCGGGGATGAACATCGGCGTCCTTCGTTGTCGGGGCAGTAGCAGCGCAGCGGCGCGCAGTAGCCCGGTGGTGGAGGGGGCGGCGCGTGCTTGGCGCACCGCCGTCCGAAGAGGTAGAGCCGGGTGGGCGTCTGGCCGCACGGGCCGGGACCGTAGCCGCACGGCCTGGACGGCGGCGACGCCCCGGTCACTCCTCGCCGTCCTTCGCCCGCTGCTCAGGGTCCGGCTTGTCGCCGTCCATGATCTTGTAGAAGGCGGGCGTGACGATGAGGACGCCGACCGCGAGGATCAGCACGCCCATTCCCTGGTCTGCCTGGAAGACGTACCAGGCAGCGGCGAGCATCGCCGCGATGACGACGATGAGCGCGATCAGCCGGATCACTCGGACACCTCCAGCCCTGACCACAACCGGATCACGGCGCCCGGGACGCGCAGCGCGTCCGGTTCGCCCGGCTGGCCGATGTACACCTTGGCCAGCCGCCGGTACTCGGTGACGCGGGCGTCATCCCTCCACACCCCAGCCTGCGTGAGAGCGTCTTCCGTACTGCGCAGGATCTTCGAGACATCGGGCGCGCTGGCGGGACGCCACCACAAGGTCTTCGACCAGCGGACGCCGGACGGCCACCAGGTCGGACGGGCGGACGGCTTGTCGCCCATCGTGAACACCATCTCGGCGACGATCGGGCCGTCCAGCCGCTCGAACCCCTCGCCGGCGGCGATGCGGCGGTCGATCTCGTCCATGGCGGCCTGGCGCACGTCCTGCCGCCACGGCTTGACGGTCTTGGTCTGCTCGACCATCCGGTTGTTGCCGACTGGCCTCTTCGAGCCCTGCGAACCGGGCGTGCCGTACACGACGATCGTGATCAACGGGGGTGATGTCACTGTTGCCTCCTTAGGCGGGTGGGGACCTCGATGACGAGCCCGCCGAGGGACGGGTCGTCGAGGTCCGGGGCAGGGGTGGGGTCAGCGAGCCGGTCGAACTCGACGCGGCACCGGTCGCGGCGCAGGTCGAGGACGGTGCTGGCCAAGACGAGCAGGACAATCGCGGTGACGAGCACGCCGATCAGAGCGAACACGCCGACGACCACGTAGACGGCGATCAACGCTGATCCTTTCCGCGCGCCCACCAGCCGAGCAGCAGGCCGACCGTGGCTCCGGCCACGCCCATCCCGGCCGGCAGCCACACGAGCAGCCAGGCCGAGACGGACACAGTGGTGTGGAGGGTCATTGAGGGGCAACCGCCAACTCGGCGACGCGGACGTTCTCCACCTGCAGGTCTTGAATCTCGCGCTCTGCCTGCTCCAGCGCGTCCTGGGTGGCGCGCAACCGTCCCGGGTAGGAGCCGGTTTCCAGAACCTGGTGGGCTACGGGGATGACCTCTGCCACCCGCGCGATGGCGACGGAGTCGGGCAGGCCGGCGGACCAGTCGGCCAGGTCCAGGATGTCTTTCAGAGCGTCGCCGTAGGCGTCGGCCGCGGCCTGGGCCACGCGATGATTGACTCTGGCGTCGAGGAGCTTCTTCTCCGTCTGCGCGGCAGCGTCCATGGCCCGCTCGATCGCCCGTCCAGCGGGCCGGATGACGACCAGGTAGCCGATGGCCATGCCGATGATCAGGAAGATCGGGTAGCCGACTATCCAGATGAGGCCGTTCACCACGTGCCTCCCGTCGCGCACGCGTCATATACCGAACGCTCGGGGCAGTTACGCCACGCGGCCTGGTCGACGACCCGCTCGCCCTCGTGCTCGCCGTTGCGGATGGTCAGGTACCACTCCGGCAGGCTGCGGTGGCTGTTGGTGTAGCGGGCCACGCACGTGCGGGTGGTGCGCCGGTTCTTGCCGGTGCCGTACGTGGTCGTCTTCCACGCCGCGCAGCTCGTCGACGTCCAGACGCGAGGCGGCTGGTAGCGGCGGTGCGTAACCTGTCCCTGCTCGGGCGCTGCCGTGCAGGCGGCGGTGAGCAGAACAGCGATGGAGAAGACCGCCGTGCCTTTCCTGAGAGCATTCATGAGGGAGTTCCTTCGGTTCAGGTGGTGGGCCAGCTGGCCCAGACGGCGGCCAGCTCGGCGACGAAGACGACGACGATCACGGCGGCCAGGACGCGCGGCCCCCGGCCGCGTGACACGGGGTCGCCGCCGGGAGTGATGCGCGGCCTACGGCTCATCCGCCACACGCCGCCGATCAGGCCGACCGCGCCGGACAGCATGCAGAACGCGAACACCAGTTGCACGAGGACGCGGCTCACAGGCTGCCCTCACTCCACATGTCGCGGCCGAGCTCGCGGGCGATCTCGGGCGGAATGGTGACGCCGTGCGTGCGCAGGAGTTCGGCGAGCTCCTCCAGCGTCGGGATCTCCCGGGGGCTGATGCCGTACCGGAAGACGGTCTGCTCATCACCGACGTAGCTCTGCGCCCAGAACGTGGCGAACCGTGGATCCCACCCGGCCGTGGTCATCGCGTCGGCCGGGGAGCCCGCCGGGTTCGGCAGCACGTACCGGCTCGTCGTCACAGCGGCCGTTCCTTCGCGGCCGGCGCGGTGTCGAGTGCCGCGCGTATCTCCGCGATGCGGGCGAGGTTCGCCCGCGCCTGCTGCACGATCGGCTCCGTGCTCGGCGTGGGGCGGTCGCCCCAGATGGTCACGGCGTCCTGCTCGTAGAAGCGGAGCCGTTCCAGAGCGGCGAGCACCTCGTCGCGGGTGGCCCACACCTCGTCGAGGGTGGGCACCTGGCCTGCGGTCACGCACTCCCGGATGTAGATGGCGACGTTGAGGATCGTGGTAGATGCCCGTCGCCTGCCGTCCGCTTTCTGCTCGTTGAAGATCCGGATGCGGGGCCGCCCGTGCTGGTCGTCGATGAAGACCCACCCGGGGTGCTTGGGCGGGCGCCACTGCCACCCGGTGGGGAGGGTGGCGTGCTGCATCAGCGGGTCGTCGTCGACCGGGTCGCCCAGGACGAACCCGAGCGCGGTCAGGTCTCCGCCGCCCAGCACGTAGGCGGGGATCACGGTGCGCTCCGTCTCGTTGGGCGCGGTGTCGTCGAGCAGCGCCCGCAGGTTGAGGCGGGCCTGGTCGTCGTGGCCGTACTGGTCCTCGCAGTGACGTAGCGACCGGATCGCCACGTCCTCGATGCCGTCCCGCAGGCGGGCGATCGTCGCCTCGCCCCGGCTGCGAGCCGCCTCGTGGTTGCACTCGACCGAGTCCCGGTTGCAGGAACAGCCGCGCGCACGCGGCCACAGGTCCCGCACCTGCTTACCGTCGATACCGGCGCCGTACTTGCGGTACGCGGAGTCGGCCAGCAAAGCGAGCGCCTCGCACGCCGTATCGCTGTCGGGGACGGGGATGCCGTTCAGGGGCAGGCCGAAGATGAGGCGGGCCAACTGGTTGACGGCCTGGGCCTCGCCGGTCGTGGAGATCGCCATCACAGTCCCCACGCGAGCATGACGAGGAGCTGGACGTGCCCCCATAGGATGGCCCAGCCGATCGCGATCAGTAGGACACGCGCCGCGAACTCGTAACCCTTGGCCGCCATCGCGAGCAGGTAGATGACGGTGTTCACTTGCTGCCTCCCGCGAAGTTCAGCCAGGTCAGCACGTTGACCAGCAGGACGAGCAGGACCACGACCCCCGCGGCCGTGCCGAAGCTCATCGGCGGGATGGCCGCCCACCAGCCGTGCAGCAGGTGGGACAGGCCCTTCACGAGCAGGGCGGCAACGACCAGACCGGCCACCGCCAGGGCGGCCAATCCCCCCATCACGAGCACGAGGGCGACCGCGTCGCCGATGCGGCGGCTCATCGACGGCCTTCCATCCTGGAAAGGCGCACCAGCCGGGAGGAGCTGCCGCCGTGGCGGTCGGCAGCTATCTCGAACGCCTTCACCCAGCCGGGGAAGGAGAGGGCGATGGCGGCGCGCTGATCGGCGTTGGCCACCTCGATGGCCAGCAGCAGCCGCCGGAAGAACAGCGGTCCGGGAACGCCGCCCCGGTGGAAGTGGAACAGGACGTGGGAGGCGATGGCCGGAGTGATGTCCGGGTCGACCAGGTTCTCCACCTGGTCGGATGGGCGGGGTGTCATGGGCATCCGTTTCGGTACCCGCTAGCTGTTCTGCTAGCGGAATGATTGGCGGTCTTGCGGTCATGGAGCAGGTGTTCGGCCTCCCGGCCTGGGAGGGCGATGCGGTGGCCGAGCAGCGCCGCCCGCAGCAGCAGCAGGGTGGGCATGCCGCTGGCGTCCTCCCACAGCTTGCGGCCGTGCGGGGAGGTGCCTCGGGTGTAGAAGGTTTGGTGGGTGGCGTCCCAGGCGCAAGTCACGAGGATGCCGTGATGCGCCTGGAACGTCCGGAAGATCACCGGGTCTCCGCAGGCTGTTGCGGCTGGTGCTGGAGCGGTCTGGCGAAGACGGTGGTGTCCCCAGCGTCGGGCGCAGGCGGCTGCATGCCCTGCCCGGCCGGAGCGGGGGCCTGTTCGAGGTACGGCCGGACGCGCTCCGGCTGCAACTGCTGGACGGGTTGCGCGGGCTGGAATGGCGGCAGAGTGGCGACCTCCTGCACCGGAGGACCGGATTGGGCGGCGGCGGTGATGCGCTGCTGCTCGGCCTGTTTGCGCGCGGCGATGTCGGCCTCGACCTGGCGGCGCATCGCCGGGATGACCTGCTCCAGCCTGTCGAGCACGAGCGCCGTGTCCACCAGGTCCTTCATGTCGGCCCGTGCCGCAGTGAGACGGAACTCGGCGATGACGAGCGTGGTGTTGGCGGGCGTCACGTCGAGCCCCACCTGATCCGGTGCGGGCGTGTTCCTGACGGCGTAGTGGGACATGGGCATGATGGGTTCTCCTTGAGGGGTTGGGGAGTCCGGCCCGCGCGTCGCGGGCCGGGTGGATCTAGGGGCGGGTTACTGCTGTGCTGTCCACGCGGCTTCGGCCGCCCGGATGGCGCCGTCCCACTTCTTGGCGGCACCGGCGCAGTCGCCGAGCACCTCGTGGACCGTGTCCACCTCTTCGGCGGTGAGGTCCTGCAGGCGGTGCACCGGCCGGTTGAGCAGCCTCGACATGTCCCGCAGCCGTTCCTCGCCGCTCAGCTGTTCGTCGAGCCCGTTGAACCGGGCGGTGATCTCGCCGAGGAGCTTGGTCCGCTGCCGGGCCGCCGCCGACGTGGGCTGGTGCTTCCCGGCGCGGAACTGCTGCAGGAAGGCGTTCAGCTCGCTGGTGGTGGCGTCGCGGTGGCCGACGTTCATGGCCTTGCGGAACGCCCCTGCGAGGGTCTGCGGGGTGCCGCCCGCTCGAGCCCACTCGGCGCGGATCAGCTCGACGATGTGCTCGCGCATGGGCTCGTCCTTGTCCGGCGTGGGCGGGTTCGCAGGTGGTGCGTCCGGGGTGGCGTCGGGCGTGTCGAGGTGGTCGAGCGCCCGGGCGGCCTGGTCGAACGTCAGCTCCTTGCGGCTGGCGATCTTCTCGCCCAGGATGCGGCTGAGCTCGGCGCGGATCGCCTCGTCGTCGGTGATGCCCCGATCGGCCAGCGCGGCATGAATCATGTTCATCTGCGGGCGAGTCGGCTTCCGCTTTGCTTCGACCTGCGGCTCTGGATCGGCCGGGGGCTTGTCGAGGGTGAGGACCTCGCCCTCCATGGTCGGCAGCGGGATCTTCTCCAGCTCCGCGATCAGCTCGGCGGCTTGCTCCTCGGTGAGCTGCCGGGCGGACTTCCGTTCGCCGAATTTCCGCTCCACCAGGTCCAGCGCCGCGTCCTTGCTCATCTTGCGGTCGCGCACCAGCCGTCCGATCTCGCGGTCCTGGTCACCGGTCAACCCGCCCGTGGGGAACGACTCGCGGATAGTGACAGACTCGCGCACCGGCTGAGTGGGGTCGGCCGTCTGCGCCGCATCCACCCGGTCGGGGTGGATGGTCACCTCGGCAGGGTCGGCGGTCGGGTCGAAGTCGAGTCGCACGCCCTCGTCGACGGACAGGCCGATCGCCATATCGAGTGCGGTCGGTATGGCCTTGACGAGACGCGCTCGGATCATCGTCTTACGCGCCATTTCGTCGAAGTGGTCACGCCACGGGCCGACGATGCCGCGCTCCCGGCTCTTGGCCATCGCGAACTTGTCGCGGTGCGCCTCCATCTCTCGGCGGGACATGGGCTCGGTGATAATGCTGTGGCCGCGCACCCGGGCGATGGCGTAATAGAGCACCGCTTCGCCTCGCGGGCCGCCGTCAGCGGGTGGCTCGTGCTCCAGCGTGTCGCCGTCGAGGCCGTAGACGAGCTTGTATCTGTCGTTCGCGTAGCGGATGCGTGACACGACGCCCTGTACGGCCGGGTGGCGGTAGGCCAGATCCACGTAGCCGCGGTAGCCGAGAATGAGCTGGGCTTCGAGGCGGTTGTTCTCCTTGTAGTTCTTGAACGGCAGCAACCAGGCGTGGCCGAGACCGGAAACGCCTGGTCGTAGTCCGAGCTGCGCGCACGTCATCAGCGCGCCGAGCACGGTTGGCGCATATGCCTGAGCCAGCTTCGGTGTCGCACGAAGGCTGTTCAGGGCGTCCTGCTTGAGCTGGGCGACCGTCACGCCCTTGGGAAGCGCCGCCTCGAACTCGGCGGTGTGCTTGCCGATGCGGTCGTTCATCTCCTCGATGAGGGCGGGCAGGTTGTCGCTCACGCGGCTTCCTCCGTGGTGTCGTCAGGGAGATCAGGCGGTGGCACCTGATCGAGGTTGTTGTCGGGCTTCACGCACGGCAGGCCCTTGCTCGACAACTGGCGCAGCGCGTAGTCGTAGCCGCCGTGCATGGCGCGGCGTGCGGTGCCCATGAATGTGCTGACTTTGGACAGCGCTACCCGCTTGCGGCTCTCAGCCGCGCCCATGTCGAGCACGGCGGCCCGCAGCTCGGCCGCCAGTTCGGGCGGCAGCTGCACCGTGGCGTCGCGGTCGATCTTGGGGTGCAGCTTGCGCACCGTGGCGTACGTGGCGGGGTGCTCGTCGAGGTCCGGCATTTCGTCCCAGAACACCGACGCAAGGAAGTCCTCCGCCGCATCGCGCAGGATCGCCGCCTCGGCCGGGTCGTACTCGATGACGTACTCACGGAACGACAGTCGGCCGTCCAGCAGAACGAACCGCCAGCGCTTCACCCCGAACACGTCCATGTACCAGACGACCTGTACCCGGTAGTAGATCGGCACCTCGTCGGTGCCAGGGCGGCCCCATCCGGAGCTGTAGGCGTCGGCGTCGGTTTTGATCTCGACGCCCTCGACCAGCACACCGTCCTGGAAGCACAGCCCATCCGGGCTACCGAGCTGATAGCCGCGGTCAAGGTTCACGTACGTGCCACCCCGGCGCACCCGGAACTCGGGGTGCTGGTCGGCGAACCAGGCGAGGATGCCGGGCTCCAGATAATGTCCGCGCCTCTGCTGCTCATTTGACGGCACCGGCTTGACCAGGCCCTTCTGCAAGGCCCACTCCGAGTACGGCGACGCCCATGGCGACTTCCCGATCACCGCGGCCATCGACGACCCGCCCAACCTGCCGCGCCGCTCCTTGCGTCCGCGGCGGCTGTCCGGGCGGAACCGGCCGAGACGGCGGGCGGTCCCCACCGTCGCGGTCAGCACGGGCGCTCCAGGCGTTCGAGGCGGCGCTTGCCCAGAGTCTTCAGGCGGAAGGGCCCGTACAGCTGGTCCGCTGTGTTGAGCCCGTCCGCCTCCTCGAAGCGGGCGCCGAACTCGGACGTAAGGGCGATGCCGTATCCGTTGTCTTCGGTCGAGTGGGCGAGCCAGTCCTTGCCGGTGGCGTCCGTCCACGTGTCGCCGGGCTGCGGCGGCCACTCGGCGGCGGTCACCAGCGTGTGCTTGATCGCGTCGTCGTCCGTCCGGAAGTAGGCGTTGGCTCCCCACATGCCGGGGCGTCCGATGCCGAACCGCGCCGGATCTGTCAGGTCAACCTCAACGATCACGCCTCGGCGGACGACTTCGACCTCGTCGCCCTTGCGGTACAGGGGTTCGCTCACCGGCCGCCCTCTCTTTCGAGGCGGACGCGGCCGGGGATCTCCAGGTAAAACGTCCCGTAGTTCCTGACCGCCTTCATCAGGCCGTGCTCGCCGGTGTAGACGGCCGCGAACTCGCTGGTCAGGATGATGGTCGGCCGGTCGGGGTCGGTCTCGACCTGGCAGAACCAGCGCTTCCGGTCACGATCGCGCCAGACGTCGCCGGGCAGCGGCGGCCAGTCGGCCGTAGCCACCAGGACGTGATCGATGCTGTTGTCATCGGTGCGGAAGTACACCAGACCCTGGTCGCCGTAGCGGAGGTGATGCCGGGCCGGATCTTCCGGGTCGATCCGGGCGATGACGCCGGGAATGGTCAGGGTGACCCGATCGCCTTCGCGGTACATGCGCGAGCTCACCAGGCACTCCCCCGCTCGATCCAGGTGTAGTCGTGCTCGTCGGCGGGCGTGAGCAACTGCTCGGCCGGGTTGCGGAGGTCGCGCCAGGCCGGCAGGGCCGTGGGCTGGCTGGTGAGCTGGTCGTCGGCGGCCAGGGCGTTCACCCAGGCCAGGTGGTCGACGTCGGCGGCGGCGTCGTACGGGCGGCGGCCGAATCTCATATCGCACCCTCTTTCGGCAGGTAGTGGGCGACGTCGGACGCCCGGTACAGGAATCGGCCGTCCGGCTGGCGGACGGGGCATAGGCCCTTGCGAGCGAGTCGGCGCACCTCGATGACGCGGATGCCGAGTATGAGCGCGACCTGGTGGCGCGTGAGCAGGGGCGGGACTATCACGGCTGGCCTCCGGTCGCGTGCGTGGTCGGGGGGAGCTCGCTGCGGTCGGCCAACTCGGCGCGGACGACGCTCATGAGGAGCTGGGAGACGCCGCCGAGCTGGTTGCCCTCGTCGTATAGGGCCAGAAGCTGCTCGCCGGGCAGAGCGTGGGCCTGTTCGGCGAGGATGGTGGTGAAGCGGTCGCCGAAGGAGCCGGGGGTGCCCGCGTCGAGCGGGCACCCCCGGCTCTGCGCGTCGGCTACACGATCACCGTGAGGGGCGGTGCACTCCGAAACGGGCGCTGTCTCGCTAGTGTTTTCGCTAGCGAGATAGGCGCCCGCGGCGCGCGTGGTGTGGTTCATGGGGGTCTCGTTTCGGGGGTCAGGCGGCGGTGCAGGTGCAGGGGCAGGAGCACGTGGCTATCCGGGGCAGGACGAGCCGCTGCGCCAGGTAGTGCACGACGGCGGCATAGGGGACGCGGTGGGAGCGGCTGTGCACCTCGAAGTGCGGCAGATGGCCCTTCTCCACGAGGAGATTGGCGGTCCGGTGGCTGACGCCGAGGATCTTGCGGACGTCCGCGACGCGGATCAGGTCCAGGCTCATCAGCTCGTCGAGGGAGACGGGAGCGTGGTCGCGCAGTTTCGCCAGGGTGATGCGGTAGTCGGTGCCGAGTGAGGCGGCCAGCGACTTGTATCCCTCGGGCGTGACGGTGACGCGCCGTCCGCCGCTTGCTACGGGTCCGAGGGTGACGAGCCGGGTGTCGGTGAGAGTCTGTAGCACGTCTGCGGGGATGTCCGCGTCAGTGTCGCGCACGTCGTCAGTGCTCGCTTTGCGAAGCACGCTGAACGCTGCTGTAGCGCGTTCTCCCAGCTTGTTCACGGTTTCCCTCTCCTCCCCCGCGCTCGCTAGTTGATCTTGTTTGGGATGGATCTTGCGCACGTGACGAACCTAGTGCGCAGTATGCGCTTGCGTCAATATTTGTGCGCTTTGGAGCGTACAGTCATTGCCAAAGATGTCTCTTGGCTCACGATAGAGCTGTGGACCGACAGGAGTTGCCTGTATCCAAACGGCAACTCGGCTGCTACTGTGACGCCGAAGCGCAAGGTGCGCACTCAAGCGCCAGGTAGGAAAGGGTCGAGCCTCGTGCCAACCACCAGTACACGCGCTGATGAAGGCGAAGCCGCGCCCGAAAAGCAGGGTGCCTTCTTCAAGGCCAAACGCACCGACCGCCTCGACGCCATGACACTGATCCAGGCGGCCGAACTGATCTCCGACCTGTCGCCCCGTCAGCAGATCTCCAACAGCGGCATCTCCCACTGGGAAAGCGGCCGACGCCGCGCCGATGACCGGTTCGTCGTCATGATGGCACTCGCCTACGGCAACATCGACCCCGACGAGCTCGACAAGCTCGGCCGCACCAAGGCCGCCGACTGGCTCCGCAGAGAACTGGCCGAACGCGCCGCCGACCAGATGCAAGCCGACGACGCGCAGGTCGACCTCGGCGGGTTCACCGCCCGACTTCAACGGCAGATCGCGGAGATCAACGCTCTGCCCGGAGCCACCGCCAAGGACAAGAAACGCATGATAGAGGCGCTGATCCGGCACCACGAGAGCCTGGCTGACCTCACCGACGCCCAACTCGGACTGGACACTGCCTAGTCGAGCAGCGCTCCCAGCCAGCCGTTCCGCACCGCGTACACGCCAAGCTGAAGCCTGGTGTCCACCCCGGCCCGATCCATCAGCGACTGCACCCGTCGTATCACCGTGCGCTTGGAGATGCCCAGCGTGGTCGCAATCGCGCCCTCGGTTGCCCCACGCGCCAGGTGCCGCAGAACGGTGATCTCCTGCTCGGTCGGCCGTCCCTTGTCGGAGCCGTTGTTGCGCCAGGCCGAGGAAACGGGCAGCGCCTGCCGCCAGTACATCTCGAACACCTCGACCAGCGCGTCCATCAAGGTGCCCGGCTGCACCGTCAAAACCGGCAGGCCCTCCCCCGCGATGTGCGGCACCATCGCCTGCCTGCGGTCGGAGATGAGCAGCTTGTGCGGCAGGCGGTCGATCATCCGGATGTCGCAGCCGGCCGCTTGGGAGTACCGCAGCCCTTCCAGCGCGACGGGGTCCTGAAACACCTCCTTTTCGGCGATGATCCGGCAGCGCGCCGAGTGCGGGTTGTCTATGCCGTCCGGGTTGGCCACCACCCTGTACGGCACGGTCAGGAACGACAGCACCTCCTCCTCGGCCAGGTCGTGCAGACGGGTAAAGGACAGGCGCACGAGATCGATGTCGTCCACCACGTCGACCGGGTTATCTTTGCGGCGCGACCGCATGTTGTCCCGGAACATGGACCGAAGCTCCGCCAGCTTGCGCTCGGCGCGTGCGAGGTCCTGCCTGTGCTCCAGCATGGGCACCTGCAACGCCAGCTCCGGGTCGGCGGCATAGACCAGGTCATCCCCGTAGACCATGCCCTTGCCACGCAGCCGATCCAGGACGTCGCCGCGGCCGTCGAGCTCGTGGTCCGCCGGGCTGACCGGGCCACTGGTAACCAGAAACCGGTACAGGTCCTCCTCATGGACGTCGATGCCGAGGACTCGGTGCATAATTCGTGGTTCCCCCCGTCGTTAAGCTGCGGACGGACGCTGACCGGCGCGGCGGCCCCTACCGCGCCGGTGGTGATCAGCGTCTGGTGTTCTCGTGCGCGTGTGCGCGGCCGAGCCTGTAGGCACATCGCGCAGCCTGCATCCGGCGGTCCGCCAGATACAGGTGTAAGGCCAGAAAGGTCGTGGGCGCGGCGACAGTGACCGTCCAAGCCGCCAGCAGCAACAGTCGCGCGCCTGTTGGGGCGCTTAGCAGGGCCGCCCCAACAAGGACGGCCCAGCTCGTGACGGCGACGGCAGTGCACACCGGCCAAGGGTCGTACCGGCCAGGCATGGGCGCCTCCCTCGGCCCCGGGCTACCAGCCGCCGGTATGCGACTGGACATCGGCGGGCACCTCGCCGATGGACGGGTAGGTGGTGGTCTCCACCGTGACGATCGTCTTGGTGACGGTCTTGGTGACGGTGACCGAGCCGTCCGCGTTGATCGCCTTGGTGTAGGCGGTGCTGGCCGTCCCGGTGGTGCTGCCCGGCTCTGGCGTGACCGTCGCGGTCGGCGTCTGAGTCGGTGTCGTGGTGGATTCGGCGGTCGGCGCCGACGTCGAGGGCTTGTCCTCGGCATACGCGGCCGTTCCGGCGGCCAACAGAACAGCTACGCCGGCGGCGGCGAGGAGAGCCCGGGTCGTGCGGGGAAGTCGCGACAGCATGAGCTAAGCCTTTCGGGTGCGGGTCAGAGTCATCCAGGGCAAACAATGACCGGCCCAATGACAGACAGATGGGCAGTCAACGGCACGTGTCATCAATCCCGGGAGGCATAAGCAAATAGCCTGACCCCTGCCTTGTCTACCGATTTGCGTGGCGTACTCGTGCCTTGGCACGAAAGTGCCACGGGGGACGGTATCAAAACTGTGCGTGTCGAGTGCAAATAGTGAAGAAATGTAACAATCGATATCAGGGCCGTGACTATGGAATCCATAGGTGACACAGTGTGGCCCTTAAACCTTTTCGGACCACCAACGCCGAAGGGCGCTCACATCGATGACCATGCTCACGAGGGCACTGACCGCTCTGGCCGGTATCGGGGCCTTCTCCACCTTCGTGCTCGCCTACGCCGGCGGGCCGTCGCTGCCGCTGATCGCCTTCGATGCCGGGCTGGCGAGCGTCTTCACCGTCACGTTCACACGGGCCGTGATCACCACCTCGGCGCAGCCGCCCGAGGTGTATGCCGCCTACGAGGAGGGCCTGCGCGACGGGAGCAAGCCCGGTCGCCGTGACTTACACATGCCTGTCGGGGCCGCACTCGGCGCGGCCCCGACAGAGACGAGTGTGCTAGCAGGGCAGGTCGAACCGGCTGCTGGTGCGGACCCCATCGAGGAAGACCCGCCACTCGTGCGGGGTGAACTGGGTGACCGGCCCCTCCACATTTGGACCGTCACCGGTAGGCGACGACCCGGCGACCTCTACCAAGCCATTCCGCAACCGCGCCCAGACGCATCCCGCGGACTCCGACTTCTCCGCCTTACGCCAGTCCTCTGTCAGGCATTCGCTGGTCAGCACGTACAAACTCCTCGCGGATCGCATCAATGAGATCGGCAGACGCCTCCGGCGTCAACGCCACGTCGGCCAAGTGCTCGAAGCGTCGCTCATAGTCCTCCGCGACGCCCGCACCGGCATTAACAATCTCATCAATACCACCCTCCCGATACAGGACGGTCGGCATATCCCGCATGCTGAACAGCACGAACGAGCAGGCCAGCCCGGCGTGCGCGCCCACCGATCGTGGCACGACCCGCACGGACACGGTCGGTCGGCCGCCGACCTCGAGGAGGCGGGCAAGCTGCTCGGCCATGACGGCGGCACCGCCGACCGGGCGATGCAGCGCGTCCTCGCTCACGATGGCGTCTACGATCAGGGGGTCGGCCTCGTCGGTGAGTACCCACTGGCGGGCGATCCGCGCCCGGGCGCGGAGCTGCACGACGTCGTCTTCTTCCCACGGCCGGTCGGCGGCGATGGTGACGCGCGCGTAGTCGAGGGTCTGCAGCAGGCCGGGCACCACTTGAGCCTGCCAGTAGCGGATGACCCGGGCCTCGGTCTCGTAGATGACGTAGTCGCCCAGTACCTGCCGGAAGGGCTTCCACCACGGCTCGGTGCGGGCGTCCATGATGAGCTGGATGCACCGCTGCCGTGTCGGCTCGTCGGCGCCGTACAGCGCGAGGGCGTCCCGCACGTACCCGGGCGTCACCAGCGAGTTGCCGTTCTCGACGTTGGACACCTTGCCGCGCGAGCAGTGCAACTGTGCGGCGACCTCGTCAAGCTTCAGGCCGCTGGCGGCGCGCAGCTCACGCAGGGTCTCTCCGAGCCGGGCCTGGCGCAGGGGCGGGCTGATACGCGACGGCGACATGCATGGGATTGTGAACGAATGGGGGAGAAAGCTCCCGGGCGGTCCGGCAACCGTGATCACAAAGTGATCAGGAAAGCGTCCTTCCTGTAAACCGATTGCCGCGCATAAACGTCTCCCCGCCCCCTGGGAGGTTTGGGCCGCACCTGGATATGACGAAGTCCCGGCACCCGATCGTTTAGTGCCGGGACTTCGTGTGCTTATGGTAGCCGTGATGCTAAGGCTCGGCGGGCGTGTTGACGATCTCCTGGATCACCTTCAAATGAAGGCCGGTGATCTTACTGATTGCGACACGCGTCACCAGGCTCTTCTTGTCCGCCGCAGGCACCCCTTCGGGCGAGGCCGCAGCGGCGCGGATCGCCTCATGCCAGGCTGCGGTGGGCTCGGCCATCACACGGTCGTATGCCTCCTGCGCGGTCTGGCGTACGGCCTCATACCGCTCGGTCGCCTCAGCCAGGGCTGTTTGAGCCTTCTCGCGTTGCTCGGCGGGCGGCAGCCTGCCGGGGTGTCGCCTCGTCATGGTCAGCATATTAGTCCTTGCAGACTCGATGTCGACTAGTTCGGCCACACGGCCGTCGTACTCGGCGATGGACCACAGATAGCCGCAGCCGCCGACTCGCAGGTCACACTCGATGTACGTCTCACCCGCCACCCGGATCAGGGTGCGCAACTCGCAGTTCAGACACGGCCCGATCAGCTCCTGAACGTGGACCTGCCACGGCGCGAGCGCGTGCGTCGTACGCCGCAGCCCGGCCAGTTCGTCACACATGTCACCAATCCACCCCTGGCCGGCCGCCCACCCCACGTGCCGGCCCAGCCACACGGCCAAGTCCTCCACCGTGGCGCGCTCCGGATACACCAGGCCGCGGTGCTCGGCGATCAGCCACACCCACGACTGGAGCACGTGCCGCAGGTGGGCGGCATGGTCGATGACCTCCAGCCGGAGCGGGACCGGCGCCTGCCGGCTCCCGGATACCTTCACCCCTCCCCCGCTGCCCGGCGCGATGTGGTGGCCGAGCCACCGGTCGAGGGTGGGGGTGATCTCGATGTCGCGCCGCAGCCGCGTCGTACATCCGGAGCAGAGCAACTGGCCGGGTTCGGCCTGGCGAGGGCCCCGCTGTCCGCCGCATCGGGGAGCAACACACAGAGGGGACTCGCTCAACGCAACACATCCTTTCACCAGGCTGGGAGGGGCACCGAGATTTTCGCTAGCATATCCGCTAGCGGCAACGAGGCCGTGAAACCGTTCGGTATCACTGCGGCGACCGCAGACCTTCCGTATTGAGGTTGTTGGGCCATCCGCCGGACCATGGCTCCCATAGCCAAGGCTGGTGGCCGGCGTCCCTGTCGCAGGAGCGGAATAGCGGAATCACAACCACTGCGGCCTCCGAACCCGCAGTCCGCCCTCGGTCTGGACATAGGCATCAGGATTCTCGGTCAGCAAGCGCAGCTGCCTTCTCAGATACTCCCGCCGAGGGCGGGCCATGTCGAGGCAGGCATCCAGCGCCTCTTCCCACCCAGACACCTGTTGGTAGTCCTCGCCGTCGTTGAAGATTGTCAAGCAGGGCGGGACTGCCACCAGCCGGTATCCGTCCTGTTCTTTGCGCACGCAGGAGTACAGCACGCTGTTCTTGGCTGGGGTGAGCCGGTCGAACGACATGAGCCGCTCATCCGTACGAGCCAACTCTGCGCGCTTGTCCTGACGGCGACGGGAGTTCGCATAGTTGTCCCGGCGTCCGTAGATCAGGACGAACCTGGGGGCGAGGCGCCTTCCGGCCAGTTCATGCGGTATTTCATAGTGCTCTAGGAACGCCGAACGGTTGTGACCACGGTTGAACCATGCCCGCCATTCGGCAAGCTGCCCTTGGGCATGGGTGAATTGGCTGTGGATTTCGGCGCGGTCTCCATGGAACCACTTCTTGTGAGGGGTCTCGATCTCGATCAAGATCGGGTACAGCGATTCGCTGTCGGTAGCGAGCCACATGAAATCCGGCTCCCGGTCGCTCAAGCCGGGCAATTTCGGCTTGGAGATCACAGCCATTGGGAAGGCCGGATGGCCTGAATCCCCGTCCACGCTGTAGGCCCCAGGCAGCAGCGACGGGTGACGCTCCAAGAACGTATGGGCAAGGCGCTCATCCTGCGACGCCGGGCTGTCGAGCAGAGTCCGCCACTGCTTCACCAGCGCAGCATCGTAGACCTCTTGCACGGGCCGCCCAGGTGCCGTCGCCTCGCTCGCGGCCAGATAGCCCGGCAGGTGCCCAACGAAAGGATCGCGGAAGTTACCAGCCACAGCAGGAGACACAGCCTCAGTCATGATGGCAGCGTACGCCTCACCCGCTTGCAGTTGGGCGGCTCTAAGATGTTTCTACTCTAGTCATCGTAGCCACCGCCTGAACTTTAGTTCTCACACACCTGAATGATCACAGCCATTGTCATTCCTTCTTCCTTCAGGATCTGCCCAGCGGTTTCAATGCATCCCAGGCACGCCTAATCAGACGGTTGAAGCTAGAAGCCGTGGCGCCCGAGCAGCTCATCAAAGAACTTCGTGAGCATGTCCTCTGCTCCTGATTGCTTCAATTCAAAGCCGCCGAAGCGATAAATTTCATAACCCTTCAGTCGCAGCTTGCGATCTTCGGCCACCATTTCTGCATACAGACGTGGCGACGCTGTATCCCCCTCAGCATAGTGCTGTTGGCCGTCTATCTCGATGACAATCCTCACCCCGTGAGGCAGCAAGAGAAGGAAGTCCATTCGCTCACGCAGCAAGGCGCCAGGCTCTCCAAGTCGCTCCTTGCGAGTGAGAGGATCGTAATGCAGATACACCTGAGGCAGTAATGCAGGCTGCTTGCCCCCGTCTTCCCGGGCGTAGCGTTTACAGTAAGTCCAGAATAATAGCGTTTCCGGCCTGAAGGTGGACGACTTGCTTATACTTGTATCGCACGATGCGGCCAAACGATCAAATAGGTGCAGCCCAACATCGCGGTCGGATGCACCGGCAAACTGGTGCTTCCCCTTCCACCAATCCACCAGTTCTGCCCAAATCAGGCCCGAGTCACCCAGAGGCCGGTCGTAGAACAAGCAGGATTGAGCATTCTTGGAAATTTCAACTATGTTGTTGATGGCGTCCTGCAAGACGATCTTCGGCTTAGGCCCGTTGGACGCAAAAATGATGTTCTTGAGCTGGCCATCCACGCCTCGGATGGAACCCGCATCTTCCTCGTCTTCAAGGTCATTGAGCTGGCGGAAAACGGGCTCAAAGACCTCTTGAAGATAACCTCGACGTGCACCCCAGCCGCCCGATCCAGACATCCCGTGACCGGACCAGTATCCGTGAAATCCCTTGAAGTCCCTAAACGGGAGATCGAACTTAATGCCCAGGCGACGAAGAACTGAGCGCAGCACGCGCAGAACCAAAGCAATGTCTTCATCATTTAGGTTCTGCTGACCGTTGGTGCCGAAGGCGACGAGCTCATCATGGGCGAGAGCAGCAAGACCATGGGCAGCATCAAGGTCAGGAGTACCCTCAAGAGGTCTTTGTCTGAGCTGGTCTACCAGAGCCACATCAAGCACATGGCGCATGCGGTCCTCAGGGTCAAGCCCTATAAGGTCCCACTCTGAATTTTCGTCGCTCACCAAGAAATCGCCTGGTTGCACGGGCCAATCTTACTGCGACGCACGCCTTGCGGCCTAGTCAAATGGATGGCCATCGTAGGCCAGTCCATTCCACGCGTGCCGCCTGGGCCAGGTGATGCGGGCGAGCATCTCGCTCGGTCTGTCGGCGAGGCGGACCTCGGTGATCCAGCTGTCCGCCTTGGCCATCGTCATCTCCTTCGGTCGGTGGTGGGGCGGCGGGGAATCCACGGCTGCTTATCGCCGCCGTGGATCCGGATCTGGCGCTCCTCTTCGGCGCTGAGCACGACCGCCCGCAGCTGGTCGACGCCTTCGGTCAGGGCGCGGCCGATGCGGTGCCAGTCGTGGATCGGGAAGTAGCCCGCGCCGTCGACCGGGACGGCGATCAGCGGCTCGCTCAGGTCTGCGCTGGCGACGCGGCCGGGGCCGAGCTCGATGAGGCTGAGGACGCCCGCCCATGCGGCGGGGGCAAGCCGGCCGTTCGGTTCACGGCCGGCGGCGAGGGCCTTCGCCGCGGTGATGTTCCAGGCGTAGGCCAGCATGTGGAAGGTCTCGTCAGGCGGTGGGCGGGTCAATTCGCTGATGGCCTTTCTGGTGGGAGGGGATGGCCCCGCCGTACGGCGGGGCCGCATGGGGTGTGGGGGCGGGGCTATCGCAGTGCGGCCTGCGGGCCTGCGTTCAGGCGGGTGCCGCCGACGTCGGCCCGGCGGCCGGCCTCTGCTCCGCGGTTCCAGGCGTCGCCGCTCACCTTGACGCTGCGGGCCTTGCGCAGCCTGGGGTAGAGGCGGGCGAACAGCGTGTCCACGACCTCGTCGTTCTTGATGAGGACGAGTGCCGTGCTGACCTCGCTCGGCTGGTCCTTGGCGGTCTGCTCGTCGGCGGCGTGCTTCTCGGCCGCTTCGAGCTTGGCGACGGCCTCGGTGATGAAGCCGAACATCCATGAGCGGCGGTAGATGGTCGTCGACTCGCCGCTGGGGACGTGTTGCTGGCGCATGCCGCCGAGCATCTGCAGCAGCAGGCTGGGGTAGAGCAGTTCGACGCGCTCCAGGTCGTAGGCGAAGCCGACGAGTTCCACGGTTCCGTCTTTGCTTCTCGGCATGCGTCGCACGACGGCGCGGCAGCGCAGGGCGTTGGCGATGCCGTGGAGGAGGGCGGCCTGTTCCTTGCTCCACGGGTCGAGGACGGCGATGGAGCGGAGTTCGGGCTTCTCCCGGCCGGACGCGAGGTATCCGAGCCGGGCCTGGTCGATGCCGTACTTGGCGATCAGTCCCTGGGCGGCTTCCATGAACGCTTGGCGTTCGTGCTCGTTGGTGGTGCCTTCGGCCTTGGCGAGTAGCTTGCGGATCCGGTCGAACTTCTTCGCGCTGGCGGTCGTGGTCACGAGTTTCTCCGTTTCGGGGAGGGATGGGAACGGCCCCGCGTGTGGGGCGGGGCCGTTGAGGGGGGTGTAGGGCGCTGGGGGTTAGGAGCGGGTGGCGTTGCGGTCGTCGTTGGTGAACCCGCCGCCGCCGGTCGACAGCATCCGTCCGGCCCGGGTCAGCGACTCCTGTGTCTTGTTCGAGCCGTACGACAGCGCCATGTTGGGGTCGATGCCCATCCGACCGGCGATGGTGATGGCGTCCTGGTCGGCGCCGAGGAAAACGATCTTCCAGCCCTTCGCTCGTTGCTGGGTGATGAGCGCCTTGACTTGGGCGAGGTTGTACGGCTTGGACCAGTTCTCCTCGCCGTCGGTCTGGATGGCGAGGCTGATCTCGCCGGGCTGCCCGCCTTCGGGCATCTGGTCAAGCTGCTCGTTGATGCGGCTGATGGTGATGCCGATCGCGTCGAGCAGTGTGGTGCTGCCCCAAGGGCGCAGCTCGTAGAGGGGGACGTCGTTCAGAGCGGCGTACTCGTAGACGATGCTGTGGCGGTCGGCGAATTCGTAGAGGGAGACGAGCGTTTCGGCCGGATTGGCCTTCTGCTCCTGCAGGAGCGTCATGAGGCCGCCTTCGGCGTCGTTCTTCACGCGCATCATGGAGCCGGAGCAGTCCATGATGACGGCGAGGAGTCGGCGGTTCTGGTTGGGCATGTCGATCCCTTTCGGGTCGGAGGGGTGGCCCGGCCGGGCGGCCGGGCCGGGGGTGACGGTCAGTCGGCGAAGAGCACGCGGCCGTCGAGGACCTCGACGGTGCCGTTGATCGAGGCGGCTGCGTCGTCGACCTGGGCGCGGTTGGCGTCCCACCATGCGGCCTCGAAGACGAAGCAGATGACGTGGCCGCCATCCTTGTCGCGGAGGGTGCAGGCGACGGCCTGGCGAACGTCGAGGACGACGCCGGTCTTGGGGCAGGTGATCTGTCTGGTGACCATCTGCTTGAGGGCCATGCGGTCGGCGGCGGGGTCGGGGTCGAGGTCGCCGAGGATGGCGGCCATCATGTCGTGCACGTGCGGCTCCGTTCGAGTATGGCTTGCGGTTTCGCTAGCGAGATTGCATCCCCTGTTCCCCGCTGGGGTAGCGCGAGGGGTCGGTGGGGTGTCCAGAGTTGCAGAGTCCATGCGGATCCGCAACGACTTCTTTGGGGGTCTCAGACGCTCTCAGAGCGTACGGGGAAGCGGTCGGGTCGATTATTACCCCAGGGGACGCGCGATGAGCGCTCCTGGGACGCTCCGAGGAGCGCGTGAGCGGTCGCGCTGATCAAGGGACACGCTAGCGCTCCCGCAAGTAACCACAGTTGCGCAAAGTGCGCAATGCCAGAAGACTGGAGGCGCGACCAGACACCGACAGCGGAGGCGACACATCCATATGGCCAGCACAGGCAAGGCGGCAGCTCGCGGCAAGGCCGTGCCCAAGGCGCAGTTCAGCGAACAAGCGCAGCCAGTGCCTGCCGCGGCCACGACAACGAAACCGCGAGCGACTTCCCGCCGCATTGGCAAGCCGAAAACCCTGTACGCGCTCAACGTTCGCATCCCCCGCGACATGGACGAGCGGATCACCGCCGCCGTCGAGCGCACCGGCATGGGGCCCCAGTCCATCGGTAACGAGGCCATCAACGACTACGCTACGGCGGTCGGCGTGCCCGAGGACCTCCCCGTCCCCGCCAAAGAAGATCGCCCGTTCCGCGAGCGCACCCCCAAGAAGCGCCGCTACGGCGCCGCCGAAGAGAACGAAGACCGCCAGTTCTCGGTGCGCATTACTCCCCTCACCGACGCCCGGCTCACTGTGGCCTGCGACATCACCGGCCACGGCCCGCAGGACTTCGTCCAAACTGCATTGAACATCTGGCTGCACAAGAAGAAGATCCCCTACAGCGCCCGTCAGGACTAAGAGCCTGCCGACAGTGGGATTTGGTGCCGGGATTCGAGTCAGGAGACCGCTGGGGGTGTGGTCATTTCCGGGCCATTGACCCGTGAATGGGAGCGGGATTGCCTGCCACCTGGAGGACGCCGCCGCGCACGCCGAACCTGACCGTCAGCTCCGCGTCGTCGCCGACGTAGTACCTGGCTTCGGCCAAGGATCAACGCACAGGCCCGGCCCTCTTCGGAGGGCCGGGCCCGCTCTTTGCGTTCAGCTAAAGGTGGCCAGCGGCGGGTGCTCCAGGCGTGCGTTTCCTGAGCATCTCCCGAACGCCTTGCCCGACCCGAGGTGGCGGTTCTTCGTCTGCTGCCGCTTGCGCTTCCATGGCGGCCTTCAGTCGCTGCTCCGGCGTCAACGCCGACCGCTCCTCAGCCGTGCGGCCACCGCGTTCCACGAGCTCGTCAAGGTCGTCCTCAGGCTTTCGACACTGCCGACGCTGAGTGTCAGCGCGTCTCGGACTCGCTGCCGTCCAGCATCGCGGTCGCCTCCGGAGAGGCGATCCTCTCGGATGAGCAACTGGAGGAGTTGCGCGCGGCGCGGGACGCCCGGATGGCCGCCTTGAAGGAGCTGCTGGCAGTGAAAAGGTGGGACGGCGACGGCGGCCCCAAGGAGGTGGAGAAGGCGCTCCGGCGCGCCGCCAGGGCGGCCGGCGACCAGCCTCCAGGCGTTGCGTAGCCTGGCCGCATGGAGCGGTACCTCATCGGCCCGGATGGCATCAGGGTGGAGCCGGTACGTCTGCAGGGCGGCCACCTGATCTTCGCGCGAATGGTGGACCCTGCGGCAGCTCCGGGTAAGGAGTGGTTTCGCGTCACCCAGCGCGGAGCGGCCCTGGGGCCTGGGTATGTGCGTGATGTTGAGGCTCTCGCCGAGTTGGTGTCGCTCGCCGAACTGCGCAGTTCCAACGAAGCCAGGTCGGAAACGGTCTAAAGACCCGCCTCTGCCCGGCATCAGAAGAAGTGGAGGATGTCGAGCAGGGGCGAAACGCCGTCCTCGGAGAAGTGCTCAGCACCGACTCAAAGGTCCTGGTCGTCGCAGCGGAGCAGCCCACAACCTATCTCCGAGGACGGCTTTCGTACCAGGCACCCAGGCGTGTGGAGGTCTATCCGTTACGGGTGAAGGAAGTTCCACGCACTAAGGCATAGCGCCGTGGTGGTGGCGAAGGTCGCGGCTGCTGCCGTGATTACGTTGGCCGGCGAAGCCCCGGCCAGGTGGAGGAAGGCGGCTGCGGCAGCCGCTATGAGAACCGAGGTGATCAGAATTACGGCCATCCAAAGGGGTCGGTTTGAGGTGTTCGTTTCCTGTCGCACGTCAACTTCCTTAGCTGTTCGCCGATTCCGTGACACAGGACCATCACACGATCACCGGACCTAATTTGGTAGGCTTTCCGGACCCATCCGGATCCTGGCGCCTGGTCTGCTGGCAGCAAATAGCGGCCTGACTTCCGGGTCGGATCCGGATCCGGATTCGGAGGTGTCGGTAAAGTGGGAACTCCGTTTCGCCCTGAGGGTTCCAGATCGCGATCCGTCGTCCTCGAGACTCTGGCGCGGCTGTGGGATCAGGCGGCGCATCGCTGCGCCGCCGCCAGTGGTGAACGGCTGACCCAGACTCGGCTGGCGCGGACCTCGGGTGTACCCCTTGCCACGATCAACTCCTGGGCGACCGGAGCCTCTCTGCCTCGCGATCTTGATCAGCTCACTCTCGTTGGCAACGCCCTCGCGGCGGCAGCGGGAGAATCACCGCTCACCCCAATGGAGTGGTCTCGGCTGCTCACAGCCGACCAACTGAACGGAACATCCCGCGCTGCCGGTGACGGCGATCCGGTGATCGCTACGGTCGATCGTGAGCTCCTCACCAAGCCGACCTTTAGCGAGCTCGTGGTTGATGCCGACCCACCCCGGGCGATGTGGAAGAACACCATGCTGATCATTACGCTGGAGGCGAGGCCGACCCGGGCAGTGGTCCTCCATGGGATGCGCCCGGTCGTCCTGTCGCGTCAGCCTCCTAGGCGGGCATGCTTCGGGCTGACCGGCTTGTATTCCGGCGGTATCGTGCCGCCCCGGATGTTTAGTCTGGATCTCGATTCGGACCCCGCGGAACTTCGAGCCGATGACGTTGATTTTCCCTTCCAGATCAGCGCGACCGACGTCGAGCAGTTCCGAGTGACGACCCGCGCGACCGAAGCGGAGGTTTCTTTCCATCTGGAACTGGACTGGACCTGCGCCGGCCGTAGGGGAATGAAGGTGATCGACAACAACGGGAAACCGTTCGAGATCTACCCGGCGACGAGTGAGCACCCGGAGCTCGACTGGGGCTGCGGTGGCAGGCACAAGCGTGGATGCCCTGCCGAACGGCTCGCGGCAGACTCCAGTCGGGGCACAGTCCGGTGGTTCGATCGTGCAACGGATTCGGGGTTTATCATCCCTGACACCGGCGGCGCTCACCTGTACTTTCACCGGACGTCACTCGAGGGCGAAAGCGCGAGCCACCTTCCAGAAGCGGGAGACCGGGTCGCCTACGAAGTTCAGCGGACAAGGTTCGAACCACACGCCGTACGCGTGCGTGTACGTAACGAGGTCGGGAGGTCGCGTGGAATTCACCGTTGACCGGCGCCTTGTGGAGGGTGTTGAGGTCCTTGAAGTGGAAGGAGTTATCGACCTCTACACAGCGCCGATTCTCCGCAAAATTCTCCTCGAGGTCCTTGCTGTCGAGGGCGTCAGTGTCGTCCTAGACCTCGACGGTGTCGACTCGCTGGACTCGACGGCTTTGGGCGTACTGGCCATTGGGTTGAAGCGAACTCGTGAGAACGGCGGATCCCTGCAGCTAGTCTGTACGCACGTACAGATACTGTACCTTTTTCGCATAATTGGCTTCAATGAGAAGTTCGGCATTCACCCGTCTGTTCAGGCGGCCGTTGCCGCGATACGTAAGCCGTCCCAATAAGATAGGTCTCTGGTCGTGGAGCGTAAAGTGGATCCTAAGGAAGGATTCATTAGGAAGATCTTCATCGATAAAGGAGGCGGCTATGCTATAGGGGACGTCGTTATTGGTGCTCTCGGATTCGATGAACGAGAGACCACCGACCTCCAGAACTTTATCTTGGAGGCTCTCGGCCCTGCGGATCCGCTCGTCGAGCTGTACTCCTCTGATTTGGTGAGCCACTCGAACGGTGGACGTGGCTACGTATTGAAGTTGTCAGCTCGGTCCGAACGCACTTGGAGGATCATTCTCTTTCATCTTCCCGAGGGGAGGACCGAGGCCATGGGCCGAGCGCTCGACACCTTGGTGCCCACGCTCAGAAATCACGCTTGGCCACGAGAGGCTATCACCAGGGGCGAAGACCTCTTCTGGTGGGATGACGGGGACTGTGAATGGCGATCCTGCCTGATCCCACGCGAGCCCTACTAGCGAGAACCCTCGATCATCAATTCCGCGCGATCTTGCACTGGGGCCAGAGTGCCAGGTTGAACAGCTGGGCGTGGAAACCGGCAGCGCGAAGATCAAGATCTGACCTGCACCCCGGTGGGGCTGATTTCTACCTGATCGCAATCTTGTAGCGCGGCGAGGGCATGGCAGGCCCCGGCAGGGGTTGACGCCTGGTCGGCACTCCATGAGTACACCAGCCCCTGCCGGAGGGACGTTGGAGTCCCAAATGGGGACTTTAGGCCAGCCCTACTACGGCCGTGGGCATGGGCATCTACGTCGTCCAGCGCTCCGGCCGTTGATCGTCATCGGGAGATTCCTTTCCTGGCTGGTAGGTCATCGGGCTGGCCGCCCTCGGAGGGGCCCGGCTCGCAGCGGCGCCAGGCACATTCGGCGGCGCGAGCGTATCCGAGGACGGCCGACCCACACCCCAGGCCTGGGAAGCTTTCCCGGTTGCTCCCCGGGCGGGGGTGGCCCTGATGGGTGGCCCCGCCTCGCGTCTGGCTACTACCCCAGACGGCGGGGCCACCCTCCCCCAGCAAAGAGGGGGTCTTGCGCCCGGCTCCTGCTCGTTCTGAAGGCCACAGGAGCCGGGATGTCTGCGGGTTTACCTGATCAGCTTGCGCAGCCACAGGCCGAACGAGGCTTTGCGCAGTTCCCACGCCACCTCTTTGGGCGACATTCCGACCCGGTCAGCAGCCGCCCGATATTCGCGCGTGATCGGGGTGGGACCGGCGTCGTTGAGCGCCCACAGTAGATCCGCGGCTACTAGCGCTTCCCATGCATCGGCGGGCTGCCACGGCCGTCTGTTGCATCGGCGCCCGTCCTTGACAAGCCACCAGCCCTCATTGTCGACATCGAAGCGGACGCGCCAATTCTTGGTCTTCGCTGCGGGGAGCGGGAGATCGTACGACACCCATACGTCGTTGGTGGCGTCCCACACCTGGTAGTGGGTGGGTTCGCTGCTCATGGCTGGCCCCCCGGGCGGATGGTGTACAAGACGATGGCGTGGCCGCTCACAGCAGCACCCCGCCGAGCCGGATCGTCAGGCTGAGCAACCCCGCGTTGGAGTCGCTGATCCTGCGACTTTCGGGCCACGTCGCATAGCGGGCATGCCAGACGCCAGCGGCCCGCCATACCTTCCGCCCTGGGTGCGCGGTTTCGAGCATGCTGCACATTGCGTGGGTGTTGGACGGGTCGTCGTCGTAGTAGGCGCGCACCTCCTCCGGCGTCATCGCACACCGGCCGACGGGTGATGCAGGCTGTCGCCTGAGTCGGGGCAGACCTTGGGGGCGAGGTGGGCGTGCTGGGGAGCACGGACGACAGCGGTCCACATCGGCGCGCCAGCCCTGACCGGATCTCTCGTGACGCTGATCGATGCGCGGCAGACCTTGCACTTCGACGGGCCCATGGGCGGCGCGGTGGCGGATGCCTGGGAACGGTCGTCGCCAGTCATGAGACGCCCCGCCAGCCGTGGGTCAGGCGCACGATCGGGGCCTCGATGGTCTCCAACCGCTCCAGCGTCGGCGCGCTGATCGGCTCGCCACTCGCGACGTGCACGGCGGTCCATGTGCCGTCGCCCTGCTGGCTGACATTGCGGAACCCTGGGATTTCGACGGCTGGCCGACGCCGAGTCACGTCGGCGTCGGCCGGCCTGCTCATGGCGCCCGCGTCGGGCGGAGATGTGGGGGATGCGGACCCGTGACTGTCCATGGCCAGGACGGTAAAGACGATCGTCGGCCTGAGGCCACAGTGTTGCGGAATGTTGCGGGAACTAGCGGCTCCGGACCTCGTCGAGGGCGGACTGTGTTAGGTGGCGGGCAGCCGCGCCGGAGACCGCAGCTCTGGCCAGATGCTCGAACATCCGTGAGTAGAGCTCAATCTCCCTCGACCGGGTGACTTCGATGCTGGCGCTGGGCGTCTCCAGCGTGACGAGCTCGTCGTCATAGATCCAGAAGCCCGCCGAGGCTACGCACGGTCGCTCGATCATCAGGGGGATGATCCGGATCGAGACGTGCGGATGTGCCATGACGGTCAACAGCCGCTCCAGCTGACCAGCCTGCACATCTGCGGTGCCGAACCACGTGCGGAGCGCCTGCTCTTCGAGGAGAACATCGAACCGCTTGCCCGCCGCATGGATGACCTGCTGACGCGCCATCCGCGCCTGCAGGGATGCGTCTAGGTCGTCGGGCGCGTCGAGGAAGCCGAACCAGAAGGTGAGCATGGCCCGTGCATAACCGTCTGTCTGAAACAGTCCTGGGATCACGTTGTGCTCGTAGATCCTGAACCGTCGGGTGCGGTCGTAGAGCGGCACGGGCGCCTGCATGAGGCGCTTCATGCCTGCCCGGGTCTGCCGCCGCAGCTCTTGGTACATCGTCTGGATCGCACGGACGGTGGCAATGAGGTCCGGAACCTGGTCCTCAGCGCCGCAGATGCGGCACCAGACGCGGATCTCTTCCTCGGTGGCCGTCTTGGCGCCGTGCTCCATCCGGCTGACCTTGGTGAAATGCCAGCCCGCCTGCGCGGCCAGGGCGCGGCCGGTAAGGGTCGCGCCCTGGCGTATCTCCCGCAGGCGGGTGCCGAGTTCCTCGGCGATCTGCCGGGCCGGGCTATTCGACGGTGTAGTCACGATGGGGAATGGCCAGCTTCCAGATCGCCTCGAACGCGTCGACGCAGACGGTTACGTCTCTCGGATCCCTGGACCCAATCATCTCCCTCATCAGGCCGTTCCCGGCATAAGTGAGGAACACGACCAGCTGATTGTCAAACACGTAGAAGTCGTTCGCGGGCAGCATGGTGACCCTGCCAGGGGCTGTGAGGAGATGCCGAGGGACCCACCGGATGTCCTCGCCTGCCTCGACCATGGGGTGGGCGATGCTGTGGGACCAGTGCTGGTAGTCGCTCAGCGGCTCCGACACGACGCGGGCCCGGCGCACGGTCCGGCCGGCGGCGGCGTGCTCGCGCAGCGTCGCGCACCAGCCCTGCAGCCATTCCAGGTTGTCGGGCTCCCCCGCGGCCCACTTCGCCATGTGCGGCAGCTCGATTTCCGTGCCGTACGCGTCGCGAGTCTCGAGATGGATGGCGCTACGGTCGAAGCTCGTTAGCAGGGCGTCGAACTCCTCGTTCGAGACGATCACGTGTCCGTCCGGAAGAACGGCACCAGCCGGTCCGGGATCTCGACTGCGGTCTCTCCGTCAGGGATGTTCATCTCCTTGAGGGCGTCAGGGTCGGTGACGACCCAGCCCTGCACGACCCAGCTTCCCCGGTCTGTCCGGTACAGGGTCGGCGACTGGGTCGGGTTGCTGTCCGGATCCTTCGCGACGAACGTGAGGCGCATGATCGCTCTCCTGTCGAGTTGCGGATTGTTGCGCGCCTCGATCTTCATGGGAAGGCAGGGAGCCGTCAATACCTTGGGCAACCAGCGTATGACGGAAAGGCTCCAGCCCTCCGAAAAGGACGGGAGCCGTTCGATCCCTGATTACGCCATCACTTGGGGCGGCGCAGGCCCTCGGCCAGCGCGATCCGCACCAGCGCCCCCACCGTGACGCCGAAGGAGCGGGCGATCTCCGCGACCGGACGGCCCGGGTCGGGGTAAGCGACGCGCAGTTCCGCCAACTGCTCCTCCGTCAGCGAGTGGTGCCTCGACCGGCGTGCCGTGTTCTTCGGCCGCCGTACCTTCCTCGCGCTGGCGTAGTGGGCGACGGTTCCGATACTCACGTCGAAGTCGGCCGCGATCTCGGCGACCGGGTCACCGGCCGCGTACCGCTTCAGGAACGCGTCGATCTCCTGCGGGGTGAGCGGCTCGCCCAACGGCTCCTGGTCGCTCAACGTCCCTCCTCCGACTGGTCGGCCATGGGGCTATCTCTCCTACAGGTCGAAGACGGCGGCGAGCATGTCACGTACCGCTTCCATATCGTCGGCCGACACGGTCCCGAGATGCGCTTCGGGGTCGGCGCCCAGCCAGTCCCGGAGGACTCGCTGGATGTTCCCTGCGTTGACGTAGCGCCTGCCGCCGTGGTCGGGCAGATCGATGGCGACCGTGAGCAGGTCGCCGTCGTCGTGAGACTTCACTTCAAGCGCTGGGATCCAGCGTCGGTTCGGATGGGCGAGGATGCCAGGAGCGGCCACGACGAGGACGGCGCGCTCCCGGTTGATCCCCTTGGGCGAGTAGACGTAGACGCCGCCGTACTCCACCGGGACGGGGGGCTGAGTCACGCGACGTTCTCTCCCCTGTCGTCCGCGGCGACCAGCTCGCGCTCGTCGGTCTCGGCCTGGTCCTCGAAGGAGTCCGCACCGGCCGGGCCGTGGGAGAGGGCGTAGTACCGCAGGGCTTCCTCGGCGTACTGCGAGGGGTTGACACCTTCCCTCTGCGCGGCGGCGGCGACAAGGCGGACGGTCGACTTCTTGAGTGAGTAGGACTGGCTGACCTTCTGCTGCTTACCCATACCCCAACCGTACTCGGTTGTGGGCATTCTTGCGAGGATTCTTAATAAGGCCTGGCACGGGTCGACCAGCACGGCCCGCCGCTTCTTGTGCTGGCGCCTCGGACGTACGTCCTGACGGGGCGCGAGCCGTACGGTATGGCCCGCGCACTCCGTGATGTGGCTACTTTCGAGTGTTGGGTTCGGCGTCGTGCGGGAACGCGGCGCTCTACTGCTTGCGGCCTGGCTGATAGTTGCGGATGAAGTCGGTGTACGCCTGCCGGAACGCGGGATCGGCGAAGCGTCGGGCCAGCCTGCGCCGCTGCTGGTCGATGACCTCAGAGTCCGGCGTGCCGATGGTCAGTGACTCCTGCAGCAGGAGCGCGCCTTCCATGTCAGGCATGAGTCCGCCTTCGGGCCGGCAGCCGTGCTCGCATGCCATGGCCTCGACGGCCCCCCACGCGCGGCAGATGAAGGGCCGGTCCTCGTACACGGTGCAGCGGTTGTCCTTGAGCGCGGGGCAGACGTAGTCGCCGTCGCGGTCGAGCTGGTCGACCGCGTCGTCGTGGTGGGGAATGGTGACGCCGCGGGCGCGGATGCGCTGGCGTTCGCGGGGGTGCATGTCGATGGGGCCGCACGAGTCGGCACACAGGCCCTTGCAGCTTGGCTGCGGTACCTGGGCGTACAGCTCGGCCAGGCGGGCGTCGATGTCGGAGCATCGCACGGGTTCTCCAGGGGTGAGGGCTAGCGGTGAATCGCGAAGGGCGCGAGCCGTGAAGGGGGTACGGCTCGCGCCCCGGGGGTGATTACGGCGCAATCACCTACGCCTTGCGGCCGTTGACGGCGGCCTCGAGGTCGGAGCCCATGTGGAACTTGACGACCTGCTTGGCGGGGACGTGGATCTGCTCACCGGTCGAGGGGTTGCGCGCCTCGCGGGCGGGCTTGTTGACGACCTTGAAGCTGCCGAACTTGGGGATGCCGATGTTCTCGCCGCTGGCGAGGGTGTTGCGGATGACCGCGAGGACGGCGTTGACGGCGAGTTCCGACGTCTTGCGGTCCTGGATGATCTCGTTGACGGCAGCGGTGAGCTGGCCCTTGTTCATGCTGGTTTCCCTTCTGTGTCGGCGATTCAGTATTACGCTAGCGGTTTAGCCAGCGGAATATGACGGGTAGGTCTGGCGGTCAGCGCTCGTGGGCGGGGAACAGCTGGTCAGCGAGCGCGGGCAGCTCGCCCCACGCGCGGCCGCGGTGGTTCCAGTAGTGCACGCGGTCCAGCAGCCACTGGGCGCCCGGGGCGAAGAGGACCTTCACGTGCCCCGGCGCGGCCTTGATGCTGCAGCCGTCCGGGAGGTCGTCGACGGTGACGCCGTTGGCGGCCATCAGGTCGACGGCGATGCAGGCGTGCTTGTCCTGCTCGCCATGGTCCGGGGGAGTAGCCGATGCGGGCGGGGTGGGCGGCGCTGATCTGCGCGAGCTGGCGCAGGAGCTTGCCGTGGTTGATCCTCGTCCTGCGCCGCTTCCTCTTCTCCGGGCGGGCAGAGCGGTCGCCTTCCTGCGGGGGTGTGAGGTCATGAGGCGAGGAGGCGTGCATGGGCTTCCTTTCGGACGGGGTGAGTGTGGGTGAACAGGGTCGGGGCCAGTGACGGCCCGCCGGTCGGGAGGGTCGCCGGGGCTCGGTCGTGGGCGGGCAGGTCGTAACCGCCTCCCGGGGCGCGGCCGGGCAGCGGGCGGCGGTTGGCCGGGTCGCGGCGAATGGTGACGACTGGGCCGCCGCTGTCGAACCAGCCGGGCGGATAGACGGCGGTGACGTCGTTCAGCCAGCGGCGCATCTTGGCCTTGCCGTAGTCCTTGGGCGGCTCGTGGACGGGGGGCAGGTTCCGCCACTGGGGGTGGGTATGGTCGTGGGCGGCCTCGACCGCGTCCAGCACGTGCCCGAAGTCCTGACCGCTCTCCCAGGCGCAGCCCAGGCACGCGCCCCGGAACAGGTGCGGGTGGCGGCCGACCTGGAACAGCACGGTCGGCAGGTGCTTGTCGGCCAGCTGCAGCGGGGCGTTGGCGCGGCCGAGCTGGTTGCCCGGGTGCGTGATGTAGATGGCCCACGCTCCGGCCTGCCGGTCGATGAGCGTCCGGTAGTGCAGCTGCCGGGCGACCGCGCCGCGCGGCTCGGGCGCACTGTTGATTACGCCGCAATCACCCATGCGGGTCACAGGCCCAGGGCGGCGTCAGAGTGGACGTGACCGGAGCCATCCACGACACCGGCCACGTCGTACGGCACCGGGAAGGGCGGCTCATCAGTGAACAGGCCGCCGCCGGCGCTCTCCTCCTCCGGAGCGGGTGGTGGCGGCGGGGTGTAGCGGTCCTCGGGGAAGGACTGGCATGACGGCTTGCACCCCACACCGGCCGGGCTGCCGCAACCCATCTGGCACTCATATGGGTAGAGGGTCTGAGCGCAGATCCAGGTGGCGGCCTCGCGTGCGTAGCGGCTGATCCGCGCTGGTCCGGCATCGCGGCCGGGCAGCGGCGGGGGCGAGATCACGTACGTGGGCCCCTGCACCGTCGCGTTGACGGTGACGTGCGTGATCGGCCCGGCCGGGAACTCGTTCGCGCGTCCGGAGCGCACATCGAGCGTGCTGCCGTCCCTGCCGGGGCGGGTAAACAGCTCCTCGGTGTCCAGCAGGCCGCGCAGGGTCTGCGCAGCCTCCTGCGCAGTAACCATGGACGGCAGGCTGCGGATCAGCGCGGCCTTGACCAGGGCCAGGGAGCGTCGCCCGAAGTGGATCTCGGCCAGGCCGGTCTCTCCCCGGTCGAGCAGGTCGCCGAGGGTGTGCACGTCGTTGCGGCGCAGCAGGTTGTGCACGCCAGCGGGCAGGCCGGGAAGCGCCTCCTCGATGAGGGCCTCGCGCGGCCGGCCGCTGCGCTGGGCGAGTTCGTCGAGCGGCAGATGGGTGTGGTGAGTCACGGTTGTCCTTCCGTAGGGGTGGGCGATTCGGCGGTCAGGACGTGGCGGTTCGCGTCCAGCCAGTCCGCGGTGCGGAAGCGCTGCGCGTTGTCGGGGATGACGGCGACGAGGAAGGCCAGGACGGCACCGGACACGGCGCCCAGGAGGGACGGCAGCAGGTGACGGACGAGCTCGCCGTCGCAGACGCCGAAGATCCGGTCTTCCAGCAGGGTGTAACCGTCCAGGACGACCACTCCGGCGCGCTCGCTGGCGTGGACCAGCTTCGGGCAGGCCAGCAGGGAGAAGACCGCGCAGTCGACATGGAGGCCAGGTTCGAGGGAGTACGGCATGTCCTTCTCGCCGATCATGACCATCGGCCCGGTGAGCGGGTTGCCGCAGGTGCCGCAGAGACGCTGGCGCATACCCTGGCGCTGCCGCATGGAGCAGTTGACGCCGAGCGTGGCGCGGCCCTCGCCAGGGACGCAGTCGCAGATGAGCGTGCGGCCGTACACCGGGTCGAACTCGACGCGTTCTTCGCCGTCTGCCCAGTCGGCGACCCACGGGACGGGGAAGCCGCGTTCGGTGGGGAGGGCCGCGATCTGCGGCGGCGTGGGAGGCAGGAGGCGCTTCATCGTTCTCCTTGATGAGGGGGCGGCGGCCGAGCGGGCCGCCGCCGTGGTGGGCTACTTCGGGATGCGGCGCACCTTGACGTGTGCCTTCGCGGCGCCCTGCTCGATCAGGTGGTCGCGCATGAAGTCGGCGTCCTCGCGGGTGTAGGGGCCGATCCGGACCGTGTCACCGATCGCGCCGACCGCCAGGACGACGAGCTGCCCGGAGGTCTCGAACATGCGACGGCGGGTGTGCCAGTAGTTCGCGGTTTCGGGCGTGGTGGAGTTGAGGCCGGTCTCGTTGATGACGACGCCCCACTCCTGCGGACCGGTCTTGCTCACGCGCTCGCCTCAACCGGCTCGCCCTGCTCGGCGTCCTGCTGCTGCTTGAGGAGGGCGGCCTGGGCGGCGGCGGCCTCCTCCTGCTCGGCCAGTTCGGCGGCGAGCTGCTCGACCTGCTCGCGTAGGATCCGGGCCTTGCGGTCGTGGCCGGCCTTGCGGGAAGGGGCGTGGTAGCGGTCGTGCGCGGCGCGCAGCTCCTCCAGGGCGGGCTGCTTGAGCCAGTGCTGGGTGAGCTGGTGCACAATGGCGCGCACGGCACGCTCGGTCTTGTCGGGCACGCTGGCCGTGTTGTAGCGGCCGGGCCTGCCAACGTACGGGCCGTGCTTGCCGTCAGCGCTGGTGTTGGACGGGTCGTAGACGCCGTCACCGGCGAGCGTGATGGTGTTGACGACGGGCGCGCCCGGCCGGGACCTGTAGCCCTGGTCACACTCGTACTTGCCGGTCTTCGGGTCGTCGCCGTATTGCACGCGCAGGTAGTCTGGGCGGCGGCCGCCGTAGGTGCTGCGGTCGTATTCGAGCGCGTCCAGGCCGATCCAGAACACGCCGACTCGGACGACGGCGTAGCGGGTGCGGCCCTTGTCGTCGTGGGAGACGTGCACGCGTAGCGCCTTGCTGCCCTTCCCGCCTGGCCTGGGGACGCTGACGACGAACGAGTTGACGCCCTCGACCCGGTCGCCGTCCCGGTACGGGTCGTCGCCGAGCTGGCCGAGGATCTCCTCGATGTCGAGGCCGCCCACATTCTTGAGCTGGTTGAACGCCTCCATCAGCACGGCTCCGCGCGAGGGGATGTGCCCGGACTCGGGCAGGTAGACGGGGCAGTCGGGCGGGCAGTCCTGGGGGCCTGTGGTGCGGCACAGGATGCAGGTGACGTTTTCCTTGGGCACTGTCTGGGAGACGTCGTACACGGCGGTGCCGACCAGCCTGCGGTACTTGCCGACGACGACCTCCTCGGTCGTACCGGTCTCGGCGTTCTCCCGCTCCTCCCGGCGCAGGCCCCGATACAGAGACTCCACCCACAGCGGGACGGCGCCCTCGCGGAGCTGGCGGCCCTGCTGATCCCACCACTTCTCGCCCTGCACGCGGGTCGCGTACGGGTCTTGCGCCCACAGCCGCATGCTGTTGGCGAGGGTGTGCCGGTTGTAGTGCTGGAACTGGGCCGCGTACAGCCGGAACTCATCCAGCACGGCGGGGTTGTCACGGATCGCCGCGGCGGCGATCTCAGCGGACGCGGCGGCCCAGGAGTTGCCGACCATCTGCTGCTCGCGCCAGGCGGCGTACTCCTCGGGGGTCATCTTCGCGGCGCGGCCCGTCTTGGGCTGTTCGATGGGTGGACGGATCACGTGTGATGCCTTCCTTATGGCGTTTCGGCTGGTGGGCTGGCTGGCCCGAGGCCCTGGAACGGGCCTGGGGACCAGAGGAGAGAAGGGTTAATCGCTGGCTTTTTCGCTAGCGAATATGGCGATCACGTCGCTGTGGCGCGTGATGACCTGGTGCTCGTGACGGCACTCGCGATGGCGCAGGATGCGGTCCCACGCTCTGGCGGCGCTCTGCCAGGTGGTGAACGACAGCTCCACCTCGCCGCCGGCGCAGACGACGCACCACCAGCCGAGGCGGGGCCGCCCGGCGGGGTCCGCGCTGGATAGGCCGCCCCGGCGGAGCTCTATCATGCAGGCGTCCAGTCTTATGGCGAGGCGTTCTGGGGCGTCATGCTTGCCCCAGAACGCGGGCAGCGGCGTGACCTCCAGGTATTCGCCGGTCGGCCCGTACGGGCGAACATCCGCGAGGCGGTAGCCGATGACCTTCGGCCTGCGGTTCTTCACGACGGCTCCTTTCCGAGCAGGTCGTCCGGGCATCCAGATGTGCGAGCACTGGCCTCGCGCAGGCCGAAGCGCCAGTCCGGGTTGTGACTGATCAATGCCACGACGGAACTGAGCTGGCAGGCGGGACTGCACCCGCATGGCCAGTCCTGTTCGCGGGGCAGGATGAGCGGCCCCCACGTCTACTCCTGCGCTGGCTTAGCCATCGGTGCTCGCCTTCCTCTTCCCGGCAGGCTGTTCGGCGAGGGCCGCAATGACGGCGGCCTCGACGGTGTTGTGGCGCGGGCTCATGGAGACCTTGCCGGTCAGCCACTCGCCGCGCGAGTAGTAGCCGGGCAGGCGCAACTCCTTGCACACCTGGCCGTATCTGCCGTCCGCCGTGTAGTACTCGGCAGCGATCACGTCGCGGTTGTAGGCGCAGAAGCGGGGGCTGGGCAGGATGCGCAGTACGCCCACGTCGGTCTCCGACAGCGGGGCGGTGGAGTCGCGCAGGACCTTCGTGATGTGGCCGCCGAAATCATTCACTGGCCGGTCGCCTCCTTGATCCGCTTCTCGCAGACCGGCCCGATCGCCTTGGCGATCGACTCCTGGCGAGTAAGGGCGCGGCCACACATGCAGCAAAAGTGGTGCTTCTCGCCGAACTCGACGGCGTCCTCCAGGGTGATGTGCAGCTCGGGCGCGAGCCGGTCGATCACGTCCAGAGTCACCATGCGGCGGTAGAGCTTGCCGCGGCGGACTTCCAGCCGCTTGATGTCCTGCCTGCCGGAGTAGCGGCGGCTGTTCTTGACCGCGTACAGACGGCCGTCGAGCTTGTAAACGCCGGGCTTGAGCGTCGTGGATGCGGTGGTCACAGGTGCGGTGCCTCGTTTCGGTGAGGGGGCGCGGTCCCCTGGTGGGACCGCGCGGGTGATGACGGCGTAATCAACAGGCGTCGCCATGCGGGGCGACGAGCTGCACGGTGCGGGTGAGGCCCGGGTACTTGCGGCTGTGCTGGGTGACGTCCACGGAGTTGTCCATCCAGTAGGTCTTGTTGCCGTCCTGCCACTCCGGGTGGATCTCGCGCATGTGGTGGCAGTACGCCCGGTACCGCTGGTGCAGGCGGTAGACGCGGGCGAAGTCCTCCTTCGTCAGGCGCAGGTGTGTGCGCTGCCACAGCCAGTAGTCGCCGTGGTCGTCGGGTGCGGTCAGCCAGTAGCCGTCCACCGAGCGGCGCCAGCCGTGCTGGTGGGTGTTCTCCGACAGCCAGCGCAGCACATCGGTGGCGCTGCGGAACTCCTTGGTCTGGTTGGCCCAGTACGTGGCGGTGATCATCGGGGTTCTCTCCCGGGAGGATGGTGGCGGGCAGGTCGGTGGGGGCGGTTGGGCGTACGGGTGGGGGCGGTGGGTGATTACGCCGCAATCAGATGGGCGCTGGGCAGGTCCGGCAGGGCGGCGCGGATGGGGCCCTGCTGTACGGCGCGCATCGCGTCGAACAAGGTGCAGCCGTCGAGCATCGCGTGCAAGACCGCCTCCTCCGCCAGCCGGGGGCCCCAGAGGGGGACGGTGCAGATGGTGGCGATGAGTGCCTGGCGGACGTGTCCGTACGGGCCGGGGTCGTGGGCGAGCTTCTGGTCGTCGGCGGCGTTGAGCAGGCGCAGCGTCTCCAGCAGGTGCTCGGCGAGGCCGCGGGTGGTGGTGTCCGTGCTGGTGTTCAGGGGGAAAGGCTCCGTTCGGGTGTCGAGGGGGTGGCTCCCCGCCGGGTGACGGGAAGTAGGCTGGCGGTTCCGCTAGCGAGATTGGCTAGTGGCCGGTGTTGGAGCAGACGGGCTCGCCGCCGGTGGCGCGGGTGGTCGCGTGGGTGTCGCAGGTGCGGCAGGTGGCTCGCTCCCGGATCATGGCGAGTGCGTCGGTGATCCCGCTGCACGCCTCGGCGAACAGCCGCTCCTTGCACAAGGTGTCGGCGTCGCCCAAGGTGGGGACCCGTTCGAAGACGAGCCACTCGTCGACGGCCGCACGGGCGGCCGGGAGGAGGATCTCCTGGATGTCGTCGCGGGTGAGGCCGTAGGTGTCGGAGTTGTCGAAGCTCTCGACCGCGACGTGCACGGCACACACGACCGCCCTGGCGAGCGAGCCCCGCTCGTCCAGGACGGGCCGCCCAACCTCGTAGTGCCTCACCGGGCGGCCGGCAGCGTAATCGATGGCGGCGACAGTGGTGGGGTCGGCGGGGGTGACCTCGTGGAACTCGCCGCCGAAGTCGTCGGCGGCCGGGTCGCCCTCGCCGACGACGAGCCATCCGTGCTGGTCGAGCAGCTCGGCCACGTAGGGGGCGGGCTCGTCGGCGGGAACGCCGGTGTCGAGGACGGCTGCGACACGGTTGGTGGGGGCGAGTTCCGGCGTGCCGTCCTCGTCGTAGGTGGGCTGGGCCTCGGTGATGACCACGAGGTGGGTGCCGGTGACGAGTTCGCCGGTGGCGGTGTGCCACTTGCCCGCCTCGGTCGTGGCCTGTGCGAGGTAGCGGATCCCGGGCGGTGGGAGGAGGATCCAGCCTTCAGCGTCGAGCTCCTTGCACAGCCTCGGCAGGAAGTCGCCCAGTGCGCCGTCGAGGTCGGGGATGTAACAGGTGTCGCCCATCTCCAGGGCATCGACGTCGGCGTAGCGATCGGGAGCGCCGGGGGCGTAGAAGTCGGCCGGGGAGTCGGTGCCGTAGAAGTGGGTCATCCAGACTGGGCCGAAGTTGTCCGGCTGCCCCCTGTGGTCGATCTCGAAGTGCTTGATCTCGATCTGCCCATTGGCCGGGTTGGTACGGGTGTAGAGCCAGGTGGTCATGCCGCTCCTTCGTGGGCGTTTCCGCTGGTCATATGGGGTTTTGGTGGTGCGGGTGATCAGCGTTGCAGAGTCGCTCAAGATTCGCAACGACTTCTAGGGGAAGATCCACACGACCCCCCGGGAGCGTCTCAGATCGACACAGAGCGCACGAACTCCCGACCGCACCCGAACTCCCGAATCACGATCAAAACCTGTCAGCGACCAGCACAGAAGTGCAGACGATCACTCCAACTACTAAGCTCGCTTGACCCACGCGACCGTAGCTCCACACAACAGACAACCCGAAAGTACCCACCATGCTGCCTGGCTGGCCAGAGGATTCATCTCGGCTGGACGCTCAGCCTTCCGTGTCCTCACGGCTGGCGTAGGAGGTAGATCGCGACCATGCCGGACCACTCTCTCCAGCAGCGCCACCACTTCCTCATCGGACAATCTGTTGTCGCTAATTGCCTCGGCCACAGTCGCGCCGTCTGCGAGCTGCGCATGCGCTCGCAGCACCTGAGGCGCGAAATGCAGAAGGCTTTGTCTTGCCCGGATCTCGCCAAGGATCTCGGCCGCCGTGACGAGTTCGAGCACGCTCTCCCCCGCTCGGCGGGATCGAGGTCAGGCGCAGCAACCTTCTCAACCAGTTCCCGAACTTGAGCCTCTTGTTTTTTTGTTTGATCTGTCTACGCGAAGTCGAACTGCCCAAAGGGCGTGGGGATAGAGGTAACGCGATCGATCAAACGGCCGAACGCATCACGATGTCTGCGCATGATCAGCCATACCGCGAGCACGATTGCGATGGGCCACGCGATCGCGCCGATGAGGCCGCCAATGGCTTCGATGAGCTTCGCCCACTCCTCCACAGCGCGAGTCTGTCGCTGCTGGCCCCGAGCCGCATCCGGTTCGGGGCCGTCGGATCATGATCAACCTGGCCCGTTGAGATCGAACGGTCACACGCTCTCTCCACGCGCGCATGGGCCGTCCATGGGCCGCCTGTGGGCCGTTTCAGACCCTAATACGGCCTAACGCAGCCAACCGCAACCAACCGCATTTCCACAGCTCAGCAGCAATGCAGCCGATGTGTCGGCAGGTCGCAAAACCCTAGGAGGCAGAACACCGCCTACAACCAGCCGCCGCACACGAGCTTCTTCATCGGCGACGGCATGCCGACCCCGCCCAGGCCGAACATCTACGTCCGCTGACGGCCCGTGTCCTGGGGGCGCCCGGCCTGCCGGCGGGCGCCCCCGGTCCGTTCAGGATCTCGTCGTGGTCGAGTCGCCCGCGATCGCCGCGGCGTGGGCGGCGCCCCGGCCGCCGGCGCGGGCGATGATCCTGCCTGCCTGTACGCGTACCGCGGCCTCGGTGGCGTCGTCCGCGTGCGGGACTCCGGCGGCCGCGGCGACGGCGGCGTGCTCGTCGATGACCAGGCGCAGGCCGGGCAGGGGGTCCGCGCCGAACACCCGCCGCAGGCCCCCGGCGAGGTCGCCGAGCCTGAGCCGGACGAGACGCCCCGTTTCGGCGGGATCGCCCGTCACCACGGCGATGGTGATCCGATCCCCCGGGCGGGCGGCGCGCACGGCCTCCTCGGCGGCCTCCAACCGGCCGGTCCCCAGGACGGCGATCACGCCGTCGGCGTCCAGCCCGGCGGGGCGGCCGGTGAGCTCGTCGGGCAGCTCGGCGGGCGGCTTCCAGGTCTCCTGGACGGCCCGCGCGGGGGTGACGTAGGGCAGGTGCGGCGGGGCCCACGTGTCGGCGAGGTCGAGGGTGGCCAGGTGGCGGCAGGCGTGTGCCACGTCGAAGGGGTCGCCGAAGCCCGGCGCCGTGTCGGCCAGGTGGGCGGCCCCGCCCAGCAGGGTGAGGACCAGCTCGGCCAGGCGCACCCGCCGCGCCTGGCGCGGGGCGCACGGCTCCAGCGCGAACGCGAGCAGCCGCGCCTCCAGACCGGCGATCCGCGCCAGCGCGCCGCGGCCGGGTTCGTCGTCGAACACGCCGGCCAGCGAGCGCAGCTGCAGCTTGCCCCCGGCGGGGGTGTCGCCGGTCAAGGGCAGCCGTTCGAGCCACCCGCGCGCGAACGTGCCCAACGCCTCGGCCACGCCCGACGGCGGCGGGCCCTCGGCCGGCTCCGCGGGCCCGATCGAGTCGACCAGGACCGCCAGGTAGAGGGCGCGCTTGCCGGGGAAGTTCGAGTAGACCGCGCCGCGGGTCAGCTCGGCCCGCTCCGCGATCCGGTCGACCTTGGCGTCGGCGTATCCGCGCTCGGCGAACTCCGCTCTCGCCGCCGCCAGCACGGCCGCTCGGGTGCGTTCCTGCTGCTGCGCCCGGGTCAGCCTGGCCATCGAAACACGCTCCCGCCATTCAGATGTTCACATCATCCGAAAGGATAGCGCCCGCTCTTGACATCGGGGCCCCCGCCGACGAGTCTGACTACGTAGTCATAAGGAGCCCGCCGATGTCCGACGCCAAGCGCAGGCCCCCGAGCAGCACCGACGTCGCCGCCCTGGCCGGCGTGTCGCAGAAGACGGTCTCACGGGTGCTCAACGGCGAGCCGTACGTCAGCGAAGAGGTCCGCGAGCGGGTGCTGGCGGCGGCGCGCGAGCTCGGCTACCGCCGCAACGCCGCCGCCCGGGCGCTGCACCTGGGCCGCTTCCACCGCATCGGGGTGGCCTCCATCGGCAGCTCGCTCTACGGCCCGTCGTCCCTGCTCGTCGCGTTGGAGCGGCGGGCCAGGGAGATCGGGTACGCGTTCACCGTGTCTTTCACGGGCGAGGGCGACGGCGTCTCGAACGCGGTCGATTCCCTGCTGGCCCAGGGCGTGGACGCCGTCGTGGTCTCCGATCCGATGGATGTGGGCCAGGAACTGCGCATCGACCCGGACGTGCCCGTGCTGAGCTTCCGGCCGATCCCCGGGCTCGACGGGCCGCGCGTGGTGGTCACCGGCCCGTCCGGCGTGGACGCGGGCAGGCAGGCGACCGAGCACCTGCTCCGGCTGGGCCACGCCACCGTCCGGCACGTCGCGGGGCCGCACCGGTGGTGGGCGGCGCGCGACCGGGCGCGCGGCTGGCGGGAGGCGCTGGCCGCCGCCGGGGCCCCCGAGCCGCCGGTGCTGGAGGGCGACTGGTCCCCGGCGTCCGGGTACGCGGCGGGCCGGGTGCTGGCGGCGGACCCGGAGGTCACGGCGGTGTTCGCGGCCAACGACGACATGGCGATCGGCGTGCTGCGCGCGCTGGCCGAGGCCGGTCGCGCGGTGCCCGGGGAGGTGAGCGTGGTCGGCATGGACGACATCCCGGCCGCGGCGTACCTGTCGCCGCCGCTGACCACCGTCCGCCAGGACTTCGAGGCCCTCGCCCGCCACGGCCTCGCGCTGCTCGCCGCCGAGATCGAGCGCTCCTCCGGCGGGCCCGCCCCCGGCGACCTGCCCGCGCACCTCGTGGTGCGCGGATCGACCGCACCTGCCACGCAGCCGTGACAAGGAAGGGAACACCAGTGCCGCGAGTACTCTTCGGCGCCGCCTACTACCCCGAATACCACCCCGCCGACCTGCTGAAGACCGACCTGGACCTGATGGCGGAGGCGCGCTTCTCGGTGATCCGGGTCGGCGAGTCGGTCTGGTCCACCTGGGAGCCCGAGAACGGCCGCTTCGACCTCGACTGGCTGCAGCCGGCGCTGGACGGCGCGCATGAGCGCGGCATCGGGGTCATCCTGGGCACGCCGACGTACGCGCTGCCGCCGTGGCTGGCCAGGCTCTACCCGGAGATCGCCGGTGAGCGGGTCAGCGGGCAGCGCATCGGCTGGGGCGCCCGCCAGGAGATGGACTTCACGCATCCGGCGTTCCGCTTCCACGCCGAGCGGATCACCCGCAAGGTCGTCGAGCGGTACGCCGGCCACCCGTCGGTCATCGGCTTCCAGGTCGACAACGAGCCGGGGCTGCACCTGCTGCACAACCACGGCGTGTTCCAGCGGTTCGTCGACTGGCTGCGCGGCCGGTACGGCGACGTGGAGACGCTCAACCGGGAGTGGGGCCTGGTCTACTGGTCGCACCGGCTGTCGGACTGGGCCGACCTGTGGCGGCCGGACGGCAACGCCCAGCCGCAGTACACGCAGGCGTGGCGGCGTTTCCAGGCCGACCAGGTGACCGAGTTCATCGCCTGGCAGGCGGACATCGTGCGCGAGTACGCCCGTCCGGAGCAGTTCGTGACCACGTGCATCGCCTACGACCGGCCGGGGGTGGCCGACGACGAGCTGACCCGCCGGCTCGACGTCACCGCGGGCAACCCGTACTACACGATGCAGGACGGCCTCGCGCATCCCGCGCCGCAGGACGGGCCGCAGAGCTGGATGACCAGGAGCACCTGGGCGCTGTACCTCAGCGCGGACCGGATGTTCTCCTCGCGCCAGGAGCCGTTCCTGGTGACCGAGACGAACGCGCAGGCCATCGGGCCGTCCTGGGTGAACCTGCCCGCTTACGACGGCCAGTGGCGGCAGGCCGCGTGGGCGCTCGTCTCCCGGGGCGCCTCCATGATCGAGTACTGGCAGTGGCGGACGCTGGTGTTCGGCACGGAGACGTACTGGGGCGGGGTGCTGCCGCACAGCGGGCGGCCGGGGCGCGCGTACCGGGAGATCGCCAGGATCGGGGCCGAGCTGGAGACGGCGGGCGAGCTGGTCGAGGGGCTGATCCCGGACGCGGACGTCGCGCTGCTCTACTCCACGCCGAGCAAGTGGGCGCTGAGCGCCCAGCCCGCGCTCGGGCGGCCGGACGGCGGGCCGGACGAGCGCTCCTACCAGGGCATCTTCGAGCCGTTCTACCGTGGCGCGTTCGACGCCGGCTGCCAGGTGCGGGTGGTGCACGCCGCCCAGGCGGTCGCGGAGGACCCGGCCGCGCTGGCCGCGCGGCACCCGGTGCTGGTGGCCGCCGGGCTGTACGTGGCCGACGACGCCACGCTGGACCGGCTGACGGCGTACGCGGCGGCGGGCGGCCATCTCGTGCTCGGCCCGCGCACCGGCTACGCCGACGCCGAGGCCCGGGCCCGCAGGGACGTCCAGCCGGGCCGGCTCGCCGAGGCCGCGGGCGCCTGGTACGACGAGTTCAGCAACCTGAACGAGGACGTGCCGGTCAGGGGGACGGGATTCCCGGAGGGCGCGGCGGGCACCCGGTGGGCGGACGGCCTGCAGGCGGACGGCGCGGAGGTGCTGGCCGGTTACGAACACCCGCACTTCGGGCGGTTCGCGGCGATCACCACCCGCGCGCATGGGCAGGGCCGGATCACCTATGTCGGCACCGTCCCCAACGCGGCGCTGGCCGAGGCCCTGTTCCGCCGGCTCGTGCCGGCGCCCGGCCCCTGGTCGGACCTGCCGCCCGGCGTCACCTCGACCGGCGCCACCGCGCGCGACGGGCGGCGGATCCGTTTCCTGCACAACTGGGCGTGGGAGCCCGCGTCGGTGCGGGTACCGGTCCCGGTGCGGGATGTGCTCGACGGCTCCGCCCACGAGGCCGGCGCCGAGTTGCCACTGGGGCCGTGGGACGTGCGGGTGCTGTCGGAGACGGCGGGCGGCGACGTACGCTGATCTTGCGCCCGTACGGCCAGGAAGGAAACGCATGGCGGTCAACGTCACTGTCTGGAGCGAGAACTACCACGAGCCGCGCGAGGAGGCGGTGCGCCGCATCTATCCCGACGGCATGCACGGCGCCATCGCGGAGGGGCTGACCGAGCTGCTGGGCGACCGGGTGCGCACCCGCACCGCCGTGCTCGCCGAGCCCGAGCACGGCCTGACCGACGAGGTTCTGGCGAGCACCGACGTGCTGACCTGGTGGGGCCACATGGCGCACGAGGAGGTCGACGACAAGGTCGTCGAGCGCGTGCGGCGGCGCGTGCTGGGCGGCATGGGCCTGCTGGTGCTGCACTCGGCCCACTACTCCAAGATCTTCCGCGCGCTGATGGGCACCACCTGCACGATCAACTGGCGTGACGCCGGCGAGCGAGAGCTGGTCTGGACGGCCGCGCCCGGCCACCCGATCGCCCAGGGTGTGCCCCAGCCGCTGGTCATCGAGCGGCAGGAGACCTACGGCGAGCCGTTCGGCATCCCGGAGCCCAACGAGCTGGTGTTCATCAGCAACTTCAGCGGCGGCGAGGTGTTCCGCAGCGGCTGCTGCTTCCGCAGGGGCCTGGGCAAGATCTTCTACTTCAGCCCCGGCGACCAGGAATATCCCGTCTACTACCACCCCGACGTGCGGCGGGTGCTGGCCAACGCCGTCCTGTGGGCCGCCCCGCCGGACGGCGTGCGCGAGCCGCTCCAGAACGTCCACACCCCCATCCAGTGGTAGGAGGCCGCGTGACCTTCGACATCGTGAAGGAGGACAGGCCGCTGCGCGGCGTCGTGGTCGGCGCGGGCTACATCGGCGGCCAGTGGGCGCCCGAGCTGCTCGCCCACCCCGGCACCGAGCTGGTGGGCTGGGTGGACGTGGCAGAGGAGCGGGCCCGCGAGTCCGCCGCCGCGCTCGGCCTCGACGACCTGCCCGTCAGCGCCTCGCTGACCGCCGTGCTCGACGGCGAGGAGCCCGATTTCATCGTCAACTGCACCGTCCCCCAGGCCCACCACGACGTGACGGTCACGGCGCTGCGGCGCGGGGTGTCGGTGCTGAGCGAGAAGCCCATGGCGGTCACCCTGGACGAGGCCCGCTCCATGGTCCGGGCGGCCGACGAGGCGGGGCGGCTGTTCGCGGTCAACCAGAACCGCCGCTTCATGCAGACCCTGGTGGCCTTCCGGCGCACGGCCGCCGACCTGGGGCCGCTGGGGGTGCTGACCTCGGAGTTCTTCATGCCGTACCGCGGGCCGGCCTTCCTGGGGACGCTGGAGCACCCGCTGTTACAGGACATGGCGATCCACCTGTTCGACGCGGCGCGGGCCGTGTCGGGGGCGGATCCCGTGTCCGTCTACTGCGAGTCGTTCCGGCCCTCGTGGACGTGGTATCCGGGGGCGTGCTCGGCCACCGCGATCTTCGAGATGACCGGCGGGCTGCGGTACACGTTCGCCGGGAGCTGGTCGGCGCCGGGCCACGCGACGTCGTGGACGGGCAGCTGGCGGGCCTCCGGCCCCCACGGCACGGCTCGCTGGGACGGCAAGGGCGACCCCACGGCGGAGGCGGCCGAGGGGCACGTGGTGCGGCCGCATCCGCCGGAGGCCGACGCGTTCCCCGGTCGCCGGCGCTTCCAGGGGCTGGCCGAGGGGCTGGAGGAGTTCGTGACGGGGCTGCGTACGGGGCGGGCGCCGCAGGGCGAGTGCCACGACAACATCCGCAGCCTGGCCATGGTCACCGCGGCCCTGGAGTCGGCCCGCACGGGCACGCGGGTGCCAATCACGCTGTGACACGCTACGGGGGCGGCGCGGCCCCCGTGGCGAGTCAGCCGAGCTTGAGCAGTAGCGGCGACGGGGACCTTCGGCGTCCCTCCGGTGGGCGAGCAGTCGATTACTCAACGTAGCCGTGCGCCTCGCGTGCCAGGGGTGGCCAGCGGGGGTGAAAGATACTGCAAAGAACCACATGACGTGACGAAGGCCACGGCCCACAGCCCGTAGAGTGGCGAATCTGGAGAGGGGTCTGGGGCGAGGCACGATCGGGATGGTGTGGGAAGACGCGCCGTACCCGATGCTGGCGGTCGACATCGCCGGCATCATCGAGCAGGCGAACGGGGCGGCCCGGCTGCTGCTCGTCGGCGCGGCCGCCGGCGTACCGCTGGCGCGGGTCGCCCCGGCCTGGCTGTCACGGGCCCACCGCGAGGTCTGCGCCGGGCTCCATGCCGATCAGAGGGCCCGCGGGCCGGTCGGCGGGCCGGTGTTCGAGGCACATCCCGTGCACGCCGACCGTGAGCGGGTCATGTGGTGGCTCGTCGACGTCGACGATCATCAGCGGGCCGTCACGGAACTGCGGGCCGAGCGGGAGTGGACGGCGTTCATGGTGGAGGCGTCCGTCGAGCTGCTGTCGTCGCTGAACCTGGAGCGTTGCCTGGAGGCGACCGCGCGCCTGGCCGCCCGGCGGCTCGCCGACGCCGCGGTGGTCGTCATGCCGCTGGCCCCTCGTCAGTACACGATCGTCCACTGCGACCCGCGGGGTGAGGTGTCCCGCGAGCGCGCGTCCATCGATCCCCGTACGGTCCCCGGGCTCGCGGAGGCGCTGCAGGGCTTCCCACCGGCGCCCACCCGGTGGAGCGATCCGGCCGAGGCGCCCGCCTGGGTGCTGCGCGACCAAGGTGGCGAGGTGGGCTCGGTGGCGGTGACCGCGCTGCCCGGCCATGGCCTGCCCGCGGGCGCGCTGGTGCTGCTGCGCCGTACCCCTCGGGCGGGTTTCTCGAACGCCGAGAAGGTGTTCGCGCCGCTGTTCACCGCGTGGGCCGGCGCGGCGATCTCGGCCGCGCGGCTGTACGCCGAGCAGGCGGCCATCGCCGAGACCCTGATGGCCGAGCTGCTGCCGCCCGCGGCCCCGCCGCTGGAGGGCGTGGAGCTGGCGGCCCGCTACCGGCCCGCGGGCGACAGCGAACGCATCGGCGGCGACTTCTACGACGTGCATCCCGTGGGCGGCTCCGGCCGGGAGTCGCTGGTGGTGCTCGGCGACGTGTCCGGCAAGGGCCTCGATGCCGCCGTGCTCACCGGCAAGATCCGCAACATCCTGCGCGCCCTGGTGCCGCTGGCCGACGACCACCATCGGATGCTCGAACTGCTGAACTGCGTGCTGCTCACGCACAGCGACCCGACGCGCTTCGTCACGCTCGTCCTGGCCTCGATCGAGCGCCGCGCGGACCAGGTCGGGTTGCGGCTGACCAGCGCCGGGCACCCGCCGCCACTGATCGTGCGGAACGACGGCCGCGTGGAGCCGGTCCGCGCCGCGGGCACGCTGATCGGCCTGGTGGACCACATCACCAGCGCCACCGAGTCGGTGCTGCTGGAGCCCGGCGAGACGTGCCTGCTCTACAGCGACGGCATCGTCGAGGCCAGGGGCGGGCCGCTCGGCGACGAGTTCTTCGGCGAGGAGCGGCTGTGCGAGCAGCTCCGGCAGTGCGCCGGCATGCCTCCCGAAGCCCTGGCCGATCGCGTCCAGATGCTGGCCTGCCAGTGGGTCGGCGGTGGCGAGCACGACGACATGGCGGTCGTCGCCATCACCGCGCCCCGCGAGACGTCTCACCCCGTGGCCGAACCTCGGCTGCCATGAGACACGATGTCGGGGAACGCGTCGAGACGTTGTGGGCGGCGGCGACGGCCGGGGACGAGTACGCCGCCGCCGACGTGGCGCTGGGCGCGCTCGACGCCGGGATACCGATGGAGACCCTGCTGCTGGACGTCGTCGCCGCGGTGCAGTCGCGCGTCGGCCTGGAGTGGGCGGCCAACCGCATCTCGATCGCCCAGGAGCACACCGTCACGGCCGTCAACGAGCGCGTGCTCGCCGCCCTGGCCCATCTGCCCTCCGTGCGGGGGAATCCGGAGCCGGGCAGGGGCCGCATCACGGTGGCCTGCGTCCAGGGTGAGTGGCACGCGTTCCCGGCGCGCCTGCTGGCCGAGGTGCTGCGCCTGCGCGGCTGGCACGTCGACTACCTGGGGGCGCAGGTGCCCACGCCACACCTGGTCGCCCACCTGCACCGGACGAACCCGGACGCGGCGGCGCTGTCCGGCTCGCTCGCGCCCCGGCTGCCCGCCGCGCACGCGGCGATCACGTCGTGCCAGGCGGTGGGCACGCCGGTGCTGGCCGGTGGCGCCGCCTTCGGCCCGGACGGGCGCTATGCCCGCCTGCTCGGAGCCGACGCCTGGGCCCCCGACGCGGGTGCCGCCGCCGACCTCCTGGCCGGCGGGCCGCCGTCGCGCCGGCCCGCGCCCGGCCGGGCGCCGCACCTGGCCGGCCCCGAGTACGCCGCCCTCACCGGGTCCGCCGCGGACCTGGTGAGAGGCATCGTGGCAGAGATGGCGCCGGGTCGCGTGGAGCACCGGCTCGGACACCCTGCCGAGGACGTCGCGTCCGTCGTCGACCACCTCCGGGCGGCCCTGTACGTCGACGACCCCGGACTGTTCTCCTCCTTCGTGAGCTGGATGGCGGAAGTCCTCACGGCGCGCGGCGGCGTCCCGGCGCGCGTGCTGCTGCCCGTCCTGGAGGCGCTGACCGAGCGCCTGCCCGGCTCCCCCCGCGCCCTCGTCATGCTGGAGAGGGCGTGCGACGTGGCGCGGCGTCATTGAAGGTCCGCGGGGGCCGGGCTCCGTGCCTAGCTCTTGATGCCTGTCAGCGTGACTCCCTCGATGAAGTAGCGCTGCATGAAGAAGAAGAGCGCGATGATCGGCGCGATGATGGCCGCCGAGGCCGCCATGAGGTAGCCCCACTGGGTGATGTACATGCTCTGGAACGACGCCAGGCCCAGCGACAGCGTGTAGTTCTCCTCGTTCTGCAGGTACAGCAGCGGCCCGAGGAAGTCGTTCCAGGTGCCGATGAACGTGAAGATGGTCACCACGATGATCGCGGGTTTGGACAGCGGCATGACGATCGTCCAGAACACCCGCCACGGTGAGGCCCCGTCGATGTAGGCGGCCTCGTCCAGCTCGAACGGGATCGTCAGGAAGAACTGCCGTAGCAGGAAGATGTTGAACACTCCCCCGCCCGCCCCCGCGAACCAGCTCGGGACCGTGAGCGGCGCGATGGTGTCGATCGCGTCCAGCTGCTGCCACATGACGAACGTCGGGATGAGCGTCACCGCGTACGGCAGCATCACGCCGCTCAGCAGCAGCGCGAACACCACGTTGCGCCCGCGCCAGCGCAGCCTGGAGAAGCTGAAGGCCGCCACCGCGCAGGTCAGCACGGTGCCCAGCACGCTGATGACGGCGATCACCAGCGTGTTGAGGAGGTAGCGGCCGAACGGCTGGGTGGTGAGGGACTCGGAGAAGTTCGACCATTGGAAGGGCGTGGGGATCCACTGGGGCGGCGAGACGAACATCTGCGCGTCCTGCATGAGCGCGCTGCGCACCAGCCAGACGAACGGCAGCAGGGTCGGGATCGACCCGGCCACCAGCGCCACGTACAGCAGGATCCGGCCGTATCTGCGCGGTTTGCGCAGGCCCTCGGTCGGGGCCACGCCGCGCACGGTGGCCTTGTCAGGTGTCGCCAGGGCGGTCATCGTGCGCCTGCCATCTCGTAGTAGACCCAGCGGCGGGCGTTTCTGAACATGAGGAACGTGATCACCATAATGATCATGAACAGCGTCCAGGCGAGGGCGCTGGCGTAGCCCATCTCGCTCTCGGTGAACGCCTTGCGGAACAGGTAGTAGACGTAGAAGAGCGTGGCGTGGTTGGGGCCGCCCTCGGTCATCACGTACGCCTGGTTGAACACCTGGAAGGTGCCGACCACGCCGACCACCAGGTTGTAGAAGATGGTCGGCGTCATCATCGGCAGCGTCACGTGCCAGAAGCGCCGCCACGCGCCGCCGCCGTCGATCGACACGGCCTCGTACAGGTGTCTCGGCACGCCCTGCAGGCCCGCCAGGAAGATCACCATGGTGTTGCCGAAGCCCCACGTGCTCATGATGATCATCGAGGGCACCGCGGTCGACTCGGCGTAGATCCACTGGGAGCCCGGCAGGCCGCCCTGCCGGAGCAGGGAGTTGAGCAGGCCGAAGTCCGGGTTGAAGATCCAGATCCACAGGACGACGTTGGCGATGGCGGGCACGAGCGTGGGCAGGTAGAAGATCGTCCGCCAGACGGCCAGGCCGCGTACCTTCTCGTTGAGCAGCATGGCCACGGCGAAGCTGACGATCAGCACCAGCGGCACCGCGCCGAGCGTGTAGTACGTGGTGGTGGACAGCGACTTCCAGAACAGCTCGTCCTGGACCATGGTGGCGTAGTTGTCCAGGCCGATGAAGTTCGGGCTGGCGCCGATGGTCCAGTCGGTCAGGCTGAAGAACGCCGAGGCCACCATCGGCCCGATGGTGAAGATGACGAACCCGAGGATGGCGGGCAGCGCCATCAGGATGCCCCATCGTGCTTCGAGGCGGCGCATCAGATCTCCTGGGTGTGCTGCCAGCCCTGGAGCATGCCGGTGATCTTCGGCGTGACCTCCTTGAGGATCTCGGCGGCCGGGCGCTTGCCGGTCTCGATCTCCTGGAGGGCGGGGGTGAGCACGTCGCTGGCGATGGTGGACATGTTCTTGACGCGGTTGCCGAACGTGGGCACGCCGTGGTCGCGGGCGTAGTCCACCACGGCCGTGCGGAACTCGGCCGGGTGGAGCTCGTTCTTGGTCCAGGAGTCGATGGACGCCTGGTCCTCGTAGTACTTCTTCTCCTGGGGCATCCACAGGCCCTTGGCGAACAGGTCGACGTAGCGCGGGTCGTTGTGGAAGGCGAACAGCTCGACCGCCTCCTGCTCGTGCTTGGACCCCGCGAACACCGCCGAGGCCCCCGCCACCTGGGAGGCGGTGAACGGCTCCTTGTACTTGGGCAGCACGCCGATGCCGTAGTCGACCTTGCTCTCGTTCATGTCGAGCAGGCTCCAGTGGCCGTCCACCACCATCGCCACCCGCTTGGTCTTGAGCAGGATATTGGTGCCGGGCACGTCGTCGCCGGTCGCGGCGAGCTGGCCCGGACCGGGCGCGACGCGGTGCTTGTAGACGAGGTCCTGCAGGTTCTGGAACACCTGGATCGCCTCGGGGGTGTCGAGCAGGCACTTCTTGCCGGTCTCGTCGGCGAAGTCGACGCCGTTGCTGCGCAGGAACCCGTACCAGGCGGCGCCGTAGGTGATGCTGCTGGAGATGCCGAACTGCTTGATCTGCTTGGGGTCGAAGCCGGACTCGTCCGGGTGCTTGCCGTTCTGGTCGACGGTCAGCTTGTAGGCGTTCTCGACGAGCTGGTCCCACGTCCACGCGGAGGCGGCGTCGGCCGGCGGCGTCACGCCCGCGGCGGCGACGGCGGACTTGCTGAACCACAGCAGCTCGATCTCGTTCGCGGTCGCGACGCCGTGCAGGTTGTCCTGGCCGCTCCACAGGTACGCGTCCGGCAGGTAGCCGGCCAGCTGCGGATATTTCTTCAAATAGGGGAACAGGTTGACCAGCTTGCCCTGCTGGCCCAGCCGGTACGACATCGCCAGCGGCACGTACCCGGCGTCCGGGAGCCGGTTGCTGGCCACGAGCGTGTTGAGCTTCACGTCGTACTCGTCGGGCGTGTAGAGCGCCTTGACCGCCACCCCCGCGTGCTTCTGCTCGTACTGCTTGAGCATCCGCTCGACGGCCGCCTTCTCGAACGTCGAGCCCCAGTACATGAACTGGAGCTGCACGTTCTTGCCGCCCGAGCCGGAGCCCGAGCCGCCACCGCAGGCCGCCGCCGCGGTGCCGAGGGCGGCGAGCCCGCCCAGCTTCAACAGGTCGCGTCTTCTCATCCGCGTCTTTCCTTACGCGAGGGGGAGCCAGACCCGCATCGGGCCGCCGTCCCGGTTGTCCCACTGGAAGTAGGGGACGGCGGTCGCGGTCACGCTGGTGCTGGTCGCCAGGGGTTTCGTGGTGTACGGCAGGCCGCCGCGCGGCTGGTCCACGGCGACGGCGTCGGTTTCGATCAGTACGGTGCGCCCGACGCCCGGGAGGTCGTCCACGGGCTTCAGGCGCAGGGGGGCCTGCGGGCTCAGGGCGAGGTCGTCCACCTCGACGCCCTCGGGCTGGTCGGCCTGCTCGAAGCAGTAGACGAGCGGTCCGCGCTCCAGGGCCACGCTGCCCCTGACCGCGTCGATCCTGCGGTGGGGGTAGGTGATCCTGGGCGTCATGTCGAGCCGGAGCTCGACCGTGTCGCCCTGCCGCCATTGACGACGGATCCTGAAATATCCGTCTTCGTCGGCCTGGGCGGGGCGGTCATCGATGTACGTGTCCTCGCTCCAGGCGGGGATGCGCAGGGCGAGCTCCCACTCGCCCTCCTCCTCGATCGTGATGCGGACGAGCCCGTCCCACGGGTAGTCGGTCTCGATCCGGACCCGGCCGTTCACGGTCCCGGGGACGTACTGGTGCAGCTGGAGACCGGCCTCGGTGGTCGTGGCCACGTAGGAGCCGAGCGAGGCCACCAGGCGCATGATGTTCGGCGGGCAGCAGGCGCACGCGAACCACTCCCTGCGCCGCCCGAGGTAGGCGTCCTCGACGAGGTCGGCGCGGCGCTGCAGCGGGTTGACGTAGAAGAAGCGCACGCCGTCCGCCGACGTGGAGGCGGCGAAGGCGTTGTAGAGCGTGCGCTCGATCAGGTCGGCGTGGCGGCCGTGCCCGGTGGCCAGGAGCAGCCGCCAGTTCCAGTGGATGCTCGCGATGGCGGCGCAGCTCTCGCTGTAGGCGCGGTCGGACGGCAGCTCGTACCGCTCGCCGAACGCCTCGCCGTCGTGGCGGGAGCCGTGGCCGCCGGTGATGTACGTCTTGGTGGCGACCATGTCCTCCCAGCGGCGCAGCGAGCACTCCAGCAGCGACTCGTCGCCGGTCTCCAGGTAGAGGTCGACGATGCCGGCCTCCAGGTAGAGCTGGCGCACGGCGTGCCCGACGGCGGTGTCGGCCTCGCGTACCGGCAGGTGGTCCTGGGCGTACAGCATGCCCATGCCGCTGTCCTTGATGAGGCCCTTGCCGCGGTTGTCGATCAGCTTGGACGCCAGCTCCAGGTACGTGCGCTCGCCCGTCAGCCGGTACAGCTCGACCAGCGCGGTCTCGACCTCGGCGTGGCCGTCGATGCCGTCGTTCCCGCCGTTCAGGAACACCTCGACCAGGTGGTCGGCGAAGCGCCTGGCGACCTCGACCACCCCCTCGCCGATCCCGGCGCGGGCGGCCGCCACCGCCGCCTGGAACAGGTGGCCCGCGCAGTACATCTCGTGGCTGTACTCGAGCTCGTCGTAGATCTTGTCCGGTTTGACGACCTGGTAGTGCGAGTTGAGGTAGCCGTTGTCGCGCTGGGCCTTCTTCAGGACGGCCGCCGCCTGGTCGGCGAACTCGGCGTACTCCGGCTCGGGGGCGCGCACGTACTCCCACGCGATCGCCTCCAGCTGCTTGTAGAGGTCGGAGTCCTGGAAGCGGTAGCCCTGGAAGGGCCCTTCGCCCTCGCCTCCGGCGCGGCGGAGATTGGGCAGCACGCCCGACCGCTCCATCTGCTCCAGGCCCAGCGGGATGCTGGCCTCGTGATTGATCCGCTGCCATCGCGCGAACGGGCCGCCGGTGATGGCGACGTCGTGGATGCCGATCGGCCGCCACAGTGCCCGACTGGACGGAACGACAGGACTCTGATGCATCGAGCTCCTCAACCTCAAACCTCGACCTAACCTGAACCTCAAACCTCGGCCTGGGCCTCCTGAGAAAACCTTGGGAATAGGTTTTCTCAAACGGAGGGTAAGGTGTGATACATCACAGGTCAAGGGGATGCTTGTGCGCATGAGGGTGTGACTGCGGAAAGGGGACTCGGTTGACCAGTCCTTCGGATGGGACAGCGAAGACCGTCACGATCAGGGACGTCGCGGCGGCGGCCGACGTGTCGATCGGCACCGCGTCCAAGGCGCTCAACGGCCGCGGCCGGATGCGCGACGAGACCCGCGGCCGGGTGCTCGCCGCGGCCGAGCAGCTCGGCTTCCGGCCCAACCCGCTCGCCCAGGGGCTGCTGGCGGGCCGCACGTACACGGTGGGCCTGGTCACGGGCGACAGCTTCGGCCGCTTCAGCATCCCGGTGATGCTGGGCGCCGAGGACGCGCTGGGGGCGGGGCAGATCTCGGTGTTCATGTGCGACACGCGCGACGACCCGATCAGGGAGCGGCACTACGTCGAGCGCCTGCTGGCCAGGCGCGTCGAGGGCATCATCGTCACGGGCCGGCGCACCGAGCCGCGCGCCGGCATCGGCCGCGACCTGCCCGTTCCCGTCGTGTACGCGATGACGCAGTCGACGGACGACTCGGACGTGTCGATCATCCCGGACGACGAGGGCGGCGGGGCGCTGGCCGCCCGCCACCTCATGGCGACGGGGCGCACCCGCATCGGCCACGTCACCGGGCCGCAGCGCTTCCAGGCCGCGCGGCGCCGCGCCCAGGGCCTGACCACCGCCCTGGCCTCGGCCGGGCTGTCGCCCGCGGGCGAGATCCTGTACGGGCAGTGGAGCGAGGAGTGGGGGCGTCAGGGGGCCGACGTGCTGCTGCACGCGGCGCCCGACGTGGACGCCATCTTCTGCGGGAGCGACCAGATCGCCCGGGGGGTGGCCGAGACGCTGCGCGAGCGGGGGCGGCGGGTTCCCGAGGACGTGGCGCTGGTGGGGTTCGACAACTGGGAGCCGATGGCGCTGGGGTGCCGGCCGCCGTTGACGACGGTGGACATGAACCTCGGGGAGATCGGGCGGATGGCGGCCCGGCACCTGCTGGACACGATCGCGGGCACGCCCACCACGGGCGGGGTCACCATCGTCCCGGCCAGCCTGGTCCTCCGCGAATCCACCCGCCGCGCCTGAGCCACCTCGCAATGGCGCCGCACGGACACCCGCTGGCCGCGGCGCCGGCGCACCGCGCACCGCCGCGCCCGGCCGGCACGCCAGCGCCGTCCTCTCGCCGTGCCGCCCTCGCGCTCGGTCACCCGCGCAGACGTGCGCCCGGGCGCTGGGCACCGCACACGTTGCGCCGCACACCACCGCGCCCCAAGAAGCCGCGCCGCTGGCGCATCGCGGGATGTGCGGCGTCCAGGCGGCGAGGCGGGCCCATGGGGTACGGCGCACATGGGCGCGGCAGGTGCGCAGGCGCGGCATGCGCGCACGGAGGCGGGGCGGCGCGGAGGCGGGGCGACGGAGGGGACCGAGGCGGTGCAAAGAGTTGCAGGGGCGGGTGGGTGGGGTTGACCGGTGCTGTGTAACACCTTACTGTGCGCCAGGGAAAACCTATTCCCATCCTTAGAGGAGTCCGGATGGACCGAGGATGCCGCACCGCCCCGAAAGCCGCTAAGGGCGCAAGGCGAATCACCGCAGCGGCAGTCTTAATCGCCTCCTTATTCACCGGCGTGTCGCAACCAGCGCACGCCGCGACGACCGCGACGGTCGTCGACATGTTCGGCAGGACCATCAACGACTACGGCGTCAAGCTCGTCGACTGGCAGGGCTACCTGGCCAACCCGTACATCGAGCTCACCGTCAAACCCCCGTCCGACGCCCGCTACCCCGTCACCATCGACCTCAAGGCCGAGGGCACCTCCAGGCTCATGATGGACCTGCCCAGCCAGCTCACCGCGACCGGCGCCACCAAGACGCTGACGTTCGCGAGCGCGAGTGACCAGAAGGTGTTCCGCCTCGCGATCCACTCCAAGCGGGGCCCCGGCCAGGATGAAAGTTACACGCTCAGGCTGAACATCCGGGACGCGTCCGGCACCACCACCCAGCAGCAACTGCCGATCCGGGTGCAGCAGGACGAGAAGACCGCGCTGCAGCCCAGCCTGCCCACCACCTTCGACTACCGCTACGACAACATCACCGGCTACTTCAACGAGCCGAACTTCAGGAACGCCGCCGAGGAGGCGGTGAAGGACTGGTTCAGGTTCTTCGACATGCAGCCGTTCGACACCGTGGCGGCCGGGGCGGAGAACAACCACCTGCCGGGCAACGACTGGCAGAACACGATCAACGTCACCAACAACGCCGCCTACAACGGCATGTACGTGTTCTTCCGCGGCATCCAGACCCCGTACTCGACCGGCTACCCCGCCGCCAACGGCAAGTACAGCACCCGGGGCGGCCAGCAGCTCGCGGGCCCGCTGCACCGCTCGACCGCGATGATCTTCGAGTACGACGAGGCCGGCAAACAGCTGTTCACCTCCCTGGCCGACGAGGACTGGTACAAGACGGAGATCGCGGGCTCGGTGCTCGACGTGCACGGCCTGGTCATGCACGAGTACGGCCACGCCGTCGCCTACCACAGCGACTGGGCCGGGATGCGCTCCTACGTCCAGTCAGGCGGCAACGACCCGGACGTCGTCGCCTACGAGGGCTACCCCGTTCCCCTGGACAGCAGCTACCACATCCCCGGCGACCAGAAGTACTGGGACCGGCTCAGCGGCCAGAACGGCGGCTGGACCCACATGTTCCCCACCCGCCGGTGGATGCTGACCAAGCTGGCCCTGCTGGTCGCCGAGAACGCCGGGTGGAAGCTCAACCGCAACCTCACCCCGTTCCTGCCGCCGTCCATCGTCACGACCTCCCTGCCGTCGGCCACGCCCGGCACGGCCTACAGCCAGACCCTCCAGGCCAAGGGCGGCGTGCCGTTCTACGACTGGCAGGTCACCGGCGGCTCCCTGCCCGCGGGGCTCACGCTCGACCGCTTCACCGGAACGGTCAGTGGCACCCCCACCACGGCGGGGACGTCCAGCTTCACCGTCCAGCTGCGCGACTATGACAAGCTCAGCACGCCGCTGACCAGGACGTTCCAGCTGACGGTCGGCAGCGGCGGCGGGACCTCCACCAACGTGGCCGGCAGCGCCACCCCATCCGCCTCCTACACCTCCCCGTGGGAGAGCGTGGCGGCGATCAACGACGGCATCGACCCGCCCAGCTCGAACGACACCGTCAACCGCCGCTGGGGCACCTGGCCCAACACCGGCAGCCAGTGGGCCGAGCTCACCTGGCCGGCCGCCCAGACTCTCAAATCAGCCGACGTCTACTTCTTCGACGACGCCGACGGCGTCCGCCTGCCCGCCTCCTGGAAGCTCCAGTACTGGACCGGCAGCGCCTACGCCGACGTCCCCGGCACGTACCCGATCGCCATCAACGCCTACAACAAGGTCACGTTCAACCCGATCAGCACCACCCGCCTGCGCGTGGTCCTGCAGAGCGGTCAGGCCTCGGTGGGGCTGCTCGAAGTGAAGGCCAACACCTAGAAAAGGATTCAATGCGGAAGATCGCCATCTTCAGCGCGCTGGCCGCCCTGGCCGGCGCGCTGTCGGTCCCCTCCCCCAGCCTCGCCGCACGCCAGCCCGCTCCCGCGCTGGACGTGTTCGACATCTTCTACCGCAAGGTCAACGACTTCGGCGTCCAGCTCGTGGACTGGCAGGGCTACCTCGCCAACCCCTACATCGAGCTGACCGTGCGCGCGCCGAAGGTCCCCGGCATCCAGTATCCGCTGAAGGTGGATCTGCAGGCCAAGGGCACGTCCCGGCTGATGTTCAACATGCCGAGCGAGCTGACGGCCGCCGGGGCGACCAAGTCCTTCACGCTCACCGGCCCCGCCGACCGCGAGACCGTACGGCTGGCCATCCACTCCAAGCAGAGCGGCGGCCGGGACGAGCTGCACCAGTGGATCATGAAGACCACGGACGCGAGCGGCGCCACCGGCACCCAGACCATGCCGATCCGGGTGCAGCAGGACGAGAAGACCCCGCTCAAGCCGACGATCCCCATCGACTTCGACTACCGCTACGACGACATCACCGGCTACTTCAAGGACCCCGGGGTGCGCAAGGCCGCCGAGGCCGCGGTGCGGAACTGGTTCGCGTTCTTCGACCTGCAGCCGTTCGACACGGTCCCGGCGGGTGACGAGGTCAACCGGCTGCCGGGCGACGACTGGCAGAACGAGGTCGAGGTCTCCAACGCCAAGCCGTACAACGGCATGTACGTGTTCTTCCGCGGCATCCAGACCCCGTACTCGACCGGCTACCCCACCATCAACGGCAAGTTCCACACCCAGAACGGCAAGCCCACCCCCTACCACCGCTCGACCAGCATGATCCTCGAGTACGACGAGCAGCTGATGAAGCTGTTCACCTCGCTCAAGGACGAGGACTGGTACAAGACCGACCTCGGCCAGGTGATCGACGTCCAGGGGCTGGTCATGCACGAGTACGGCCACGCGGTCGCCTTCCACAGCGACTGGCAGGGCATGGCCGACTACGTGGCCGCCAAGGGCAGGGACGACCAGGAGGTCATCGACTACCAGGGCTACCCGGTCCCGCTCGACACCAGCTACCACGTGCCCGGCGACGACCCGTACTGGGACCGGATCAGCGGGCAGAGCGGCGGCTGGCGGCACGTGTTCCCGACCCGCAGGTGGGAGCTGACCAAGCTGTCGCTGCTGATCGCGGAGAACGCGGGCTGGAAGCTGAACAGGAGCCTGACCCCGTTCCTGAAGCCCTCGATCGAGACCTCCGCCGTCCCGGCGGCGAAGGCCGGGGCCGCCTACGAGCAGCGGCTCCAGGCCAAGGGCGGCGTCCCGTTCTACGACTGGCAGGTCACCGGCGGCGCGCTGCCGGAGGGGCTCGCCCTGGACCGGTTCACCGGGGCGATCACCGGCAAGCCCGCCAAGGCCGGGTCGTACGAGTTCACCGTCCAGCTCAGGGACTACGACAAGCTGAGCGCCCCCGTCACGCGTGACTACAAGCTCACCGTCGGCTAGCACGAAGGAGGGCGGCGGAGACCCCGCCGCCCTCCCCTTTTGTCACAGGCCGTAGCGGCTCTTCAGGTGCCGCCACCAGTCGCGCAGCATCCACGCGTCGAACTCCGTGATCTGCGCCGCGCTGCCCGCCTTCATCAGGAAGCAGCACTGGCCCGTCGGAGTCCAGTCGTAGAAGTCGTCCAGGCCGAACGAGTGTCCCATCTCATGCAGCAGGATGTGGATGTTGTCGGCGTTGAGGTTCGACATGTAGTACTCGCTGCCGATCCGCTGCCCCCAGTCGCCCCCCGCTCCCCCGCCGAACCCGGCGGTCAGCCAGAGCGACATGTCGTAGTGGTGCGACGCGCCGCCCGGGCAGTTGGGGTACTGGCCGCTCTGGTTGAAGAACCGGCCGCAGGGCTCGGAGCACTGGGGCGCGTTCTCGCGGATGTTGTTGACGTAGATGTCCACGGAGTTGTCGCTCCACTGCAGCTGCGCCCGGTCCCGTACGGCCCAGCCGACGACCTTGACCGGCACGTTCGCGTACGGCCAGCCGTTGTGGCCGGCCATGACGTCCATCCACTTCTTGAACTGGCGGGCCAGCGCCGCGTGGATCTGGTCACGCTGCGCCGCCGTCACCGTGGCGGTGGTGTCCCAGCGGACGCAGTAGTTGATCGAGCCGCCGTTGGCCATGACCTGGTCCCAGCCGTAGTTGCGGAACCCGTACAGGTTGGGGTAGGTGCTCTCGACGTGCTGCCAGACCTCGTTGAGCGGGGTGACGAGGTTGGCGGGCGGGTTCCAGGACGAGGTGCCGCCGCCGGAGTCGGGGGCCCACGCCTTGACCTCCAGCAGGCCGACCGAGCCCGCGCCGCTCTGCAGCTGGATGCGCAGGCGCGTGGTGCTGACCTGCGTGAAGGTCACCTTGTTGTAGGCGTTGACCGCGGTCGGGTACGTGGCGGAGATGTCGGCGTACGCGCTGCCGGTCCAGTACTGGAGCTTCCAGGAGGCGGGCACCCGGACGCCGCCGCCGTCGTCGAAGAAGTAGACGTCGGCGCCTTTGAGGGTCTGGGCCGAGGTCCAGGTGAGCTCGGCCCACTGGGTGCCGGTGTTGGGCCAGGTGCCCCAGCGGCGGTTGACGGTGTCGTTCGAGCTGGGCGGGTCGATGCCGTCGTTGATCGCCGCCACGCTCTCCCACGAGGAGGTGTAGGAGGCGGACGGGGTCGCGGTCCTGGCCACGTTCGTGTCGGCCAGGGCGTTCTGGATGGGTAAGAAGAAGGTGACGATCAGCAGGAGGGGCAGGACGGCCAGTCGTTTCATACAGGCACCTCTGGTTGTGGTAGCGCTAACATTTTGTGGATCACCGGTAGGTGATGTCGGAGGAAGAGTAGAGGCAGTTCACGCCGTCGGCCCCGGATCCGATCTTCACCGGCTCCTGGCCCTTGGGTACGCCCCGGTACTTCTCGCAGATGGTGGCGCTGCCGTACACGGTGATCCGGCTGAACCTGGCCGTGTCGCCCCAGTTCGTGTTGATGCCGGCCAGGACCTTGGTGGTGCGGACGGTGACGCCGTCCATGACCACGTTGCGCCGGTAGGAGGTGGAGCAGTTGCCGCAGGCGCGGTAGAGCTTGCCGGAGCCGTGCACCTGGAAGTTCCTGATGGTCAGCGTGCCGGCGCCGTTGTGCTGGAACACCTTGTCGGAGCCGGACTTCGCGCCGCCGCCGTCTACCAGGTAGGTCGCCGATGAGCTGGACGACTTGAACGTCGCGGCGTCCTCGCCCACGTCGTTCCACCACACGTTGCGGATGGTGCAGGAGCCCTCGCAGTGGATGCCGTCGCCGGCCGGGGCGTCGATGATGACGTTCTGGATGGTGCCGCCGTTGGCCACGACGAACATCGGGTCCTGGTCCTCGCCCTGGCCGCCGTCGCCGATGCCGTAGTAGCGCTTCATGCCGCCGTCGAAGAACGTGCCGGCGTTGCGGGTCGAGGTGATGTGCACGCTGCCGGTGTCGCTGGGCCAGGGGCCGCTGCCGTCGGTCGGGGCGGCCTGCGCGGGAGGCGCCGCGGTGACGGCGGCCAGCAGCCCGGCGGCCATCGCTGTGGCCACCACTGTGGAACGAGATCGGAATGTCAAGGTCGCTCTCCCCTTCGGTAAGCGCTTTCCCAACGGGACTGAACCGCGCCTGCTTTGATCGCACGGGCGCGGGTCCACGTCAAACCGGGGACCGGGGTGTGCGCTCCGACCTGCGGGTTTCCGCTGAAAGTTTCATCTCCGCCGGGGCCCCGGAATTGTCGGCCGGGCCGCGTAGGGTGCCCGCATGGCGATGCTCATCGGGAGGGAGCGACCCGCGGCCGTGCTCCGCGCCGAGGTCGAGCGCGCGCTCGTCAGCCACGGCGCCCTGGTGCTGGTCACCGGCGAGGCGGGGATCGGCAAGAGCGCCCTGGTGGCGGGCGCGGCGGAGGAGGCCGTGCGCGGGGGCGCCCGGCTGCTCGGCGGGGCCTGCTGGGAGGGCGAGGGCGCGCCGGGCTACTGGCCGTGGGTGCAGGTGCTGCGCCGGCTCACCCCCGGCGCGACGTCGCGGAGCCCTCTCGCGGGTCTGGCCGGGTCGGACGGGTTCGAGCTGTACGACGCGGTGACCGGCCTGCTGGTGGACGCCTCCCGCGAGCGGCCTGTCGTGGTCGTGCTCGAAGACCTCCACTGGGCGGACGCGGCGTCGCTGAGGCTGCTGGAGTTCGTGGTGCGGCATGCCTGGTTCGAGCGGCTGCTGGTGATCGGCACCTATCGCGACGCCGAGGTCGACGGGCCGCTGAGCCTGCCGCTGGAGGCCAAGGCCACCGTCCTCACGTTGACGGGGCTGGACCGGGCGGAGGTCGGCCGGCTGGTGGCCCGCACGACGGGGGTGGACCCCGGCGCGGAGCTGGTGACGCAGATCCATCGGCGTACGGGCGGCAACCCGTTCTTCGTGGAGCAGACCGCCCGCCTGTGGCAGGGCGGGACGCCTCTGGCGACGATCCCGCCGGGGGTCGGGGCGGCGGTCCGGCGGCGGCTGTCGCGGTTGCCGGAGGCGGTGATGGAGGTGCTGCGCATGGCGGCGGTGCTGGGCCGCGAGTTCACCGAGCCCTCCCTGCGCACCGCCCTCAGCCTCTCGCCCGCCTGCTCCCCTCCGTCCACCGCGCCAGCCGTGGGCGCCCCACTGGCCGATCCCGCACCCGACAGCTCCCTTCCCGACAGCTTCCCACCCGATGACTCCCTTCCCGACGATCCCTCGTCCAACGGCGCCTTTTCTGTCGGTCCGTTTTCCACCGAGGCCCTTCCCGGCGGTGGTTTTCCCGCTCGCGGTGCCTCTCCGGCTCGGCAGGCCCATGTGGCCGTCGGGCAGACGTTCGTGGCTGGGCGGGCGCACGCGACCGGGCGGGCGCTCGACCAGGCCATGTCTGCCAAGCTCATCACCTCACTGGGCCCTGGCCGCTACGCCTTCGTGCACGACCTCGTACGCGAAACCCTCTACGCCGAGCTGAGCGAGGACGAGGCCCGCGCCCGGCACGCCGCCGCGCTCCACGCCCTCGACCAGGCACTGCCCGCGACCCGCGCCCACCACGCCTACCTCGCCGCCGTACCCGGCGCCCCCGACCTCCTGCTCACCGCGGCGCGGGACGCCGAAGCGCGGATGGCCGACGAGGAGGCCGTCGGGCACTACCGGCGCGCCCTGGAGCTGACCCCCGCGTGGGAGGCACGCAGGCGGGCCACGATCGGGCTCGACCTCGGCGTGGCACAGCACCGGACAGGTGACACCGCCACCGGCACCCGCACGCTGGAGTCGGCCATCGCCGTCACCCGCCGCCTCGACGACCCCGACCTGCTGGCCCTGACCGCCCTGAAACTGCACGATCTCGGCCACACCGGCCGGAGCCGCTGGAGCGACTTCGTCCACGAGGCCCACCACCGCCTGGTCCACCCGCCCGCCCCCGAAAGCACGGCACCCGGGCCCTCCGTAGCTCGGGGCGCGCCAGTTCATTCCGGCCCCAGCCCAGCGGGCTCGGCACCCCGGCCCAACGGCGTCTCCCCCGAGGCGGGCAAGACCGCAAGCGAGGCCGACACCTCCGGCGAGATGAGCGAAAACGCGCCCGGGAGTGGCACCGGCCATTGCCGCAGGGGGCGGCTGGATGTCGTGGCCCGGGAGTTGAGCGAGGTCGCGGCGGAGCTGGCCAGGCAGGGTGAGGATGACGAGACGCTCGGGTTCAGCCTGCTCTCCAGGCTCGGGGCCATCTGGGAGCCGGGCACCGCACGCGAACGGCTGGCCGTCACCGAAGAGCTGGCGGCCGTGGCGCGACGGAGCCGGGATCCGCGGCTGGAGCTGACCGCGCGGTCCTGGCGCATCGGCGCGCTGCTGGAGCTGGGCGATCCACGGTGCCTGACCGAGCAGCGGGCCTTCGCCACGCACGCCGAGGGGGCCGGGCTGGCGCTGTTCCAGCACGAGGCCATGGTGCTCAGGGCCATGTTCGCGACGCTGGCCGGCCGTTTCGACGAGGCGGGGACGCACATCGACGCCGCCTACGAGCTGGGCGAACAGCCGGGCATCGGCCGCCGCGACCTGCGCTGGATGCAGCGGTGGTCGGTCGCGACACTCAGCGGCCGTTTCGACCAGGCCGACGGTGTCCTGGCGGAGACGGAGCTCGCGGGCAGCCGTCACTTCCCGCTCTACCGCGCCGCCACAGCGGTGCAGCGAGGCGACGGGGATGCGGCTCGCCATCTGGCGGAGGTCATGGCAACAGGCCGGCAGCGTCTGCGGTGGATGGCGCCGCTGTGGCTGAGGCTCCAGGCGCAGACGGCCGCCCTGTCGAAGGATCCGGTGCTCTGCGAGCAGGCGCGGGCCGCCATCACCCCGTACGTCGGCCAGTGGGGCGTGACGGCCACCGTCGCCGTCGAGGGGCCGTTCGCGCATTGGGCGGCGGTGCTCGACGCCGCCCGGGGACGCTGGGACGAGGCCGTCGACGGGTTCACCGCCGCCTGTCGCGCGGCCGACCTGCTGGGCGCCCGCCCCTGGTCGATCGAGTCCCGCGCCCGTCTGGCCGAGGCGCTGCAGGCGCGCGGCGACGACGCCTCCACGCTGATCGCGCAGGTCGAGCGGGACGCCGCGGCCATCGGCATGCTCGTACGCCTGCCACGCCCCGGAGCCAACGCCTTCCGCCTCGACGGCGGGGTCTGGACCCTGACCTTCGCCGGCCGGACCGTGCACCTGCCCGACTCCAAGGGCCTGGCCGACCTGCGCGTCCTGCTCGACCACCCGGGGAGCGACGTACCGGCGGTCGAGCTGCTGAACCCGGCGGGCGGCGAGGTCGTCCTCGCCGCGCGGAGCATGGGCGGCGACGACGTGCTGGACGAGGAGGCCAGGACCCGCTACCGCAGGCGCCTGGAGCTGCTCGACGACGAGATCGACCGGGCCGCCGAGCTGGACGACGACCGCCGGGCGGCCGAGCTCGACGCCGAGCGCACGACGCTGCTGGACGAACTGCGCACGGCCGCCGGGCTGGGCGGCCGCCCGCGCCGCCTCGGCGACGAGGCCGAACGCGCCCGCAAGGCGGTCACCAACCGGATCCGCAACACGCTGCGCCAACTCGACCACCGCCACCCGGAACTGGCCGCCCACCTGAGATCCTCGGTTTCCACGGGGGCCATCTGCCGATATCAGCCCAGCTCCGAGGTGCACTGGTCATCGTGACAAGCGAACTTTGAGGACCGGCCCCTTGCCGGCACGATGGCCATCTTCTGGCTGAACACCGGGCAGGCGCTGACCTTCGCGGGGCAACGGCCCCTCGAAGCCGGCCGCACCCAGGGCGGAGCTGCCCGAGATCAACGTCGCGCTCGTCGTAGCCTGGGGCCGTTGCCGAAGGCGTGCGTGATCACACCGAGGTCAGGTAGCGGGTGAACATCGCGACGAGCTCGTCCTCCAGGCGCTTCAGGTCGATGGGCTCGTGCTCCGCGATGACCTGGTGGACGACCAGTTCGATCGTGGCGTTGAGGATCCGGGCGGCGGTGTCGACGTCGGAGACCCGCACCTCGGGATAGCGGCGCAGCAGGTCGCGGGTGTAGGCGATCCGCGCGTCCTTGTACTGGTAGACCTTCTTCACCAGGTCCTGGGAGCGCGGCGCCTCCTCCACCATGATGCGCAGCAACTGCGGGTCATCCAGGTGGTTCGCGATGGCGGCCTGGATGAAGACGCGCATGACGCCTTCGACGGTGTCGGGCAGCTCCTCGGCCTGGCGGCGGCTGACCTCGGCCGCGCCGCTGTCGAGGTGGCCGGCCATCAGCTCCAGGAGGATGGCGTCCTTGTTCGGATAGTACTGATACAGCGATCCGATCGACACGCGGGCCCGCTGGGCGATCCGGTTGGTGGTGCCGGCGGCGTAGCCGTACTCGGCGAAAACGTGAGCAGCCGCCTTGAGTATGCGCTGGCGGGTGAGCTCGGCGCGGGCCTGCTGCGGTTGTTTACGCGGGTTAAGCCGTTGCTTCTCCGACACCGCGGACCTCCTGTCGAGGAGCGTGAAAGCGAGTAGCGCAAGAACCGAAGGATTGCTCATAATAGTGCCATGAGCAGGCAAAATGCGCCACTCGAAGAGCTTCGTCCAGCCTCCCGGCGGCCCCGCGAGGTGTCCTTGGAAGAGGTCCGCGCCCGGCTCGGCAAACCGGACGCGATGATCGCGAACAAGATCCAGGACCACATCGACGAGCACATCCGCTGCTTCATCGCGCACTCGCCCTTCCTGGCGATGGCCACCGCGGACGCGTCGGGACGGGCCGACTGCTCGCCCCGCGGCGACTACCCGGGCTTCGTGAAGGTCCTCGACGAACACACGCTCGCCATCCCCGACCGGCCCGGCAACAAGATCGCCGACTCCTTCCGCAACCTCGCCGAGAACGACGGGATCGGGCTGCTGTTCCTCATCCCCGGCTCGCGGGAGAGCCTGCGCGTCAACGGCAGCGCCTATCCCACCGACGAGCCCGACGTGCTGGCCCGGATGCAGATCGAGGCCAGCGAGCCCGAGCTGGCCCTCGTCGTCGACGTCGAGGAGGCCTACTTCCACTGCGGCCGCGCGCTCATCCGCTCCCGCCTGTGGGACCCCGCCAGCCAGGCACTCGTCGACGAGCTCCCGACGCTCGGCGAGGTCGCCGCCGCGCAGTTCGGGCTCGACCTCGACCCGCGACTCATTGAAGCCGGCCTCGAAGAGGGCTACCGGAAACTGTACTGACCGAAACCCGACGTGATCATCTTATGCAGCTCACCATTCTCGACCACATCGAACGCGTCGCCGAGGACGTCGTCGCCCTCACCCTGCGCGGCGCGACCGGCCCGCTGGCGCCCTGGGAGCCGGGCGCGCACATCGACCTCGCCCTGCCGAACTGGCTGACCAGGCAGTACTCCCTGTGCGGCGACCCGGCCGACCGCGGGCGCTACCGCATCGCGGTACGCCACGAACGGCTCAGCCGAGGCGGCTCCGACTACATCCATCGCTATCTCCGGCAGGGCCGCACCCTGGAGGTGTCCCTGCCACGCAACAACTTCCCGCTCGTCCCGGCTCCCGACTACCTCTTCCTGGCGGGCGGGATCGGCATCACCGCCATCCTGCCGATGCTGCGGGCGGCCGTCGACGAGGGCGCGTCCGGCTCGATGGTCTACACGGGACGCACGTACGCGACCATGCCCTTCGCCGGCGACCTGCGCACCGCCTACGGCGACCGGGTGACGCTCGTCGCCACCGAGCACGACAGGCGCCCCGACCTCGTCGCGCTCGGTGCCGGCCTCGGACCCGAGACCGTCGTGTACTGCTGCGGGCCCGCCTCCCTGCTCACCGCCTGCGAGGCCGCCTTCCCGGCCGAGCGGCTGCACCTCGAGCGCTTCCGGCCGACGCCCAGGACGTTCGCGCCCAATGCCGCGTTCGACGTGGTGTGCGCACGATCAGGACGTACCGTGCCGGTGCCCGCGGACGAGTCGCTGCTGGCCGCGCTGACGCACGCCGGCCTCCCCGTGCCCTCCGGCTGCCGGGAAGGCGTCTGCGGCAGCTGCGAGCTCACCGTGCTGGAGGGCGAGCCCGAGCATCGCGACGACATCGGCGCCGCGCCCGGCCGCATGTACGCCTGCGTGTCCCGCTCGCTGTCGCCCCGCCTCGTCATCGACCTGTGAGGAGAACCTCAGGTGCTGCCGAAGGTACGCCTGCCCGAAACACGAAGAATGATCACCCTGGAGGTCGTCGGGAACACCAGGCTGAGCCCCCACTTCACCACCGTCACCCTCGGCGGCCCCGAACTGGAGAGCCTGCGGCCGACGGGCTTCGACCAGACGGTACGCCTGTTCTTCCCCCGCGAAGGCCAGGCCGGTCTCAGGATGCCGACCCTCTCCAACGAGGCATGGATGGCGCAGGTGCTCCTCCTGCCCAAGTCGCGCCGCCCTTGGGTGCGTAATTACACGATCCGGCGGGTCCGCCCCGAGGCGCACGAGGTGGACATCGAGTTCGTCCTGCACGGCGACACGAGCCCGGCCTCGGCGTGGGCGACGCGGGCCAAGCCCGGCGAGCCGGCGGGCATCTTCGACATGGGCATCAGCTACCTGCCGCCGTCGTACGCCTCCTGGCACCTGCTCGTCGGCGACGAGAGCGCGCTGCCCGCCGTCATGGCGATCCTGGAGAGCGCGCCCGCCTCGCTCGTCGCCGAGGTCTTCCTGGAGGTCCCCGAGACCGCGGACATCCGCACGGACGTGAGGCACCCGCCGGGCGTACGGATCCACTGGATTCCCCGCGACGGCGCCGGCACCACCCCCGGCGAGCTGGCCCTCGAAACCGTCAAGCGCGCGGCCCTGCCCGCCGGCCGCTTCTACACCTGGGCCGCAGGCGAGTCCCGTCTGCCCACCGGGCTGCGCCGGCACCTGGTGAACGACCGCGGCACGCCCAAGAGCGACATCGCGTTCATCGGCTACTGGCGGCACGGCCGCGCCAGCCCCGGCTGATCCGCCCGTCCGGGCGTGGCCCTACTCCGGCCTGCATTGACGCAGGACGGACGCGATCACGTCGTCCAGCCCGTACCCGGCCGCGTTTTCCGGGAGCATGCCGCTCACCGTCAGGTCGGCGAACCCGTGCAGCGCCGCGAAGACCGGCAGGGCGACCCGTTCCAACGGCCCCTCCCGCACCTCGCCCCGGCGCTGCCCATCGCTGATCAGCCCAAGGAGCTGTTCGGACCAGCGATGGGCGGTCGCGCCCAGCGCCTGCGACGCCTCCGGGCTGTGCTTGGCCGAGAACATCAGGTCGAGCAGCGCGGCGTTGGCCACGGCGAAGCCCACATAGGCGCGGGCCGCGGCGTCCAGCCGCTCGGCGAACGACTCGCCGGCGCTTTCCTGAGAGGCCGCGATGGTTTCGGCGAGCCGCTCGAAGCCGGTCAGCGCCAGGGCGTCCAGCAGCGCCTGCTTGGTCTTGAAGTGGCGGCTGGGCGCGGCCGGGCTCACCCCGGTGTCGCGGGCCAGCTCCCGAAGCGACAGCGCCCCCGCCCCCCTCTCACGCAACGTCTGCTCGGCCTGCGCGAGCAGCGCCGTCGGGAGGTCTCCGTGGTGGTAAGGACGGTTCGTCATGTCCTCAGCCTAGCCCGAGTGTGAGCGATGCCAACATTGTTGGCATTGACTACATTGTGAGCAGTGCCTACATTGGGGTCATGGCGAAAGACCTGAACACCCAGTCCTGGAACATCAACGACATCCCCGACCAGAGCGGCCGCACCGCCGTCGTGACCGGCGCCAACAGCGGGCTCGGCCTGGCCACCGTCGAGGCCCTGGCCGGCGCGGGCGCCCACGTGGTGCTCGCGGTGCGGGACACCACGCGCGGCCAGGCCGCCGCCGCGACCGTGCGGGGCAGCGTGGAGGTACGCCGGCTCGACCTGGCCGACCTGTCCTCCGTGCGCGAGTTCGCCGCCGGCTGGCACGGCGACCTGGACCTGCTGATCAACAACGCCGGCGTCATGAACACCCCCGAAGCCCGTACCAAGGACGGCTTCGAGATGCAGTTCGGCACCAACCACCTGGGCCACTTCGCCCTGACCAACCTGCTCCTGCCGCACATCACCGACCGCGTGGTGACCCTGTCCTCCGGCGCCCACAGGATGGGCAGCCGCCGCATCCACTTCGACAACCTCGCCCTGACCGGCGAGTACAGCCCCATGGCCGCTTACAGCCACTCCAAGCTCGCCAACCTGCTCTTCACCTTGGAGCTTCAGCGACGGCTAAGCGCGGCCGGCTCGCCCGTACGCGCCCTGGCCGCACACCCTGGTTGGGCCGCCACGAACCTCCAGGGAAACGACGCCAGCATCCTGCGCGGCGTCTTCCTCCAACTGGGCAACCGGCTCGTCGCCCAGGACAGCCAGGCCGGCGCGCTGCCCACCCTGTACGCCGCCGTCCAGGACCTGCCTGGCGGGAGTTACGCCGGCCCCGACGGCCTGTTCGAGATGCGCGGCGCACCGACGCTGGTCGGCCGTTCGGCGGCGGCGAGCGACCCGGACACGGCCCGGCGCCTGTGGACCGTCTCCGAGGAACTGACCGGCGTCACCTTCCCCGAACCCGCCCTGACCACGCGCTGACCTCGTCCTCCACCTTTGTCAGTGAATCTTGCTCGTGGTGCTGGTCCTGCCACTACCCTTCGCGCTTGTCTTGATCGTTTACGGCTGGATGAGACCTGCGGGCAGAGGCGCTCGACGGAAGCCGTCCCTCCTGCCGGGAAGAACGCGAGAGCGGGGAGGAAGCCGACGGTCTTCAGGCTGCGGGAGAAGACCACCCGCCGCGACAGGGTGAAACGGCGGGGCGACTCCCTGATGGCGGTCCTGGAGGAGCTCCATCTCGAAGAACTGCGCGAGACGGAGCGCGAGATGGAGGACTGGGGCCGCGGCGGCGAGGAGGAACTGGTGGGGGCGGCACGGGAACTGGTCGAGCGGGTCGAGGAACTGCGGCGCCAGGTCGAGGCGCGCGCGGCCCGCTGAGCGCGCTACCTGACCTGGTGCCGGGCGGGCCGCGTCCGGCAACCGCCGATGCGAGACCTGCCGGTCTCGGCGATGCTGGAGCACCGGCAGCGAGCCGTCTGTCCCCCTCAGCCCCTGGCCGACGACCAGTTGCACGCGATCACCGTGCCCACGCCGGTGGTCCTTGAAGGCCGCAGCCCGGTCTCCCGAACCGCTTGAAGGATGCTGGTCACGGTGGCGGCCGTGGGCACGGGGCTCAGGTGCCGGGCCCAGCGATCAGGCCCGGGCGAGACGTCCGGCAGTTGGGCTCCACGACGGACGGGTCGCCGCCCGAGCGGAGTCCCGGGCCGGCTGTCCGGGCGGCGGCCCCGTGTGCTCGGTGCCGGGCGTGATCAGCGGAGCTTCGCGAAGAACGTGGTGACGTCCTCGGCGAAGAGGGCCGGTTGCTCGGTCGCGAAGAAATGGCCGCCCTCGTCGCATTCGGCCCAGTGCACGATGTTGTGGTCACGTTCGGCCCATGGGCGGATGGTGACATCGCAGGTCTTCGACACGAGCACGCCTGTCGGCACAGTGCCCCGCACCGCCGCACCCCAGTCACCCGCACCACCCGAACCGGAAACGCCGTCCCCATCGGACGCACCACTCGAGGCTGCGGCGGCTTCGGTCCAATCGGCGTTGGCGCTCATGCTCTCGTAATAGAACTGCGCCGACGAGCCCGCCGTGCCCGTCAGCCAGTAGATGGTGACGTCGGTCAGCATCAGGTCGCGGTCGAGCGAGTCCTCAGGCAGCCCCTCCACCGGATCCGTCAGCTCCTTGAACTTCTCCATGATCCACGCGAGCTGCCCCACCGGCGAGTCGTGCAGCCCGTACGAGACCGTCTGCGGCCGCTTCGACTGCGTCTGGAGGTAGCCGTCGTTGAAGTTCTGCATCGTGTCCCAACGCCGCCGCTCCTCCTCCGTCAGCCCGTCCATCTCCCCTTCCTGGCCGATGGGGAAGGTGAGGGCGGCGTTGAGGTGGACGCCGACGACGCGGTCGGGGGCGTGTTTGCCCATCTCCGGCGCGACGAAGGAGCCGCTGTCCCCGCCCTGCACCCCGTACCGGTCATAACCGAGCATCGCCATCAGCTGCGTGAACGCCCTGGCGGTGCGGGCGGGGTTCCAGCCCGGGCCGGACAGCGGGGTGGAGAAGCCGAAACCCGGCAAGGAGGGGATGACCAGGTGGAAGTCCCGTGAGAGGGGCTCGATGACGTCCAGGAACATCATGAACGTGCCCGGCCAGCCGTGCAGGAGCATGAGGGGCAGGGCGGACGGGTTCTCGGAGCGGATATGGGCGAAGTGGAGGTTCTGCCCGTCGATCGTGGCGGTGAACTGGGGGATCTCGTTGAGCCTGGCCTCGTGGGCGCGCCAGTCGTAGCCGGTGCGCCAGTATTCGGCCAGGTCCTTGAGGTAGTCGAGCGGGACGCCGCGCTCCCATCCGGTGCCGGGCAGCTGATCCTGCCAGCGGGTCATGGCCAGACGGGTACGGAGATCGTCCAGGCCCCGCTGAGGGACTTCAATACGAAAAGGGCGAATTGCCATGATATTTCTCCTGTTAATCGACTAAGGACGGAAGGCGGAGGCGTGCTCCGCAGCCCACTGCGCGAACGTGCGCGCGGGGCGGCCGGTCACCTGCTCGACGGTCGGCAGCACGACGGAGGCGGCCTCCGGCGGGTTGGCACCGAGCCGGACCGCGAACTCGATCAGCTCCTCCCCCGCCCCCCACGCCTCCATCGATGCCCGGTATCGCGCCTCGGTCAGCTCCTCGAACCGGACCTCCCGCCCGACGGCCTCGCCGATCAGGCGGGCCCGCCGCTCCGGGGTCAGCGCCTCCGGCCCGGTGAGCAGGTACGACTGCCCGGCATGCCCCTCCTCGACCAGCGCCGCCACGGCGACGGCGGCGATGTCGGCCTCGTGGACCACGGCACCCGGATGGTTGCCGAAAACCCGGACGACGCCTTCGTCGCGGATCGATTCGGCCCATTCGAGCGCGTTGGTCATGAACTCCACGCAGAGCAACTGCGTCCAGCCGAGCTCCCCGGCCCGCAGCGCCTCCTCGACCGAGCACTCGTCCCAGCTGCTCAGCACGCTGACCCGGGTCACCCCCGCCTTCGCGGCCAGCTCGACGAGCTCGGGCCCGGTCTGGAGCGCCGCCTGATCGTCACCGGCGACCGTGATCAGGTGCAACCCGGTCACACCCTCCAGCGCGGGCCCCAGGGACTGCGGCGCGGTCAGGTCGCCACAGGCCACCTCCACGGACTCGGGCAGCCGCGCCCCCGCCGGGTTCCTGGTCAGGGCCCGTACCCGCTCACCACGCGCGACGAGCTGCGCCACGATCTGGCGGCCGACCGTGCCGGTGGCTCCAGTCACGAGAATCGTCATGGTTTCCTCTCATCCGAAGGTTCGGCTGAGAGGCGCCACACGGGAAATAGCACCCGCTACATGCCTGCGGGGCTTTTTTATTTCACGTGATACCGTATCGAATGAAAGGATATTGGGTAGTGTGGCCTCATGACCGGCGACGCTCCCCGCAGCACCACTGCCTCCCGCGCGACCGACCAGCCCGGGGACACCTCGCCTTTCGCTCTCGGCCTGCTGCTGCGCCAGGCACACTGGCGGGCGGCCACCGTGATGACAGAGGCACTTCGCCCGCTCGGCATTGAGTTGCGGCACTTTGCCGTACTGATCGTGCTGGTCAACCGCGGGCCCACAGTGCAGCGGGACCTGGCGGCGGAGACAGGGTCGGACAAGGCGGGAATCATGCGCGTCGTGGACGACCTGGAGCGCGAGGGACTGGCCGTACGCAAGAGCGTTCCGGGCGACCGGCGTGTTCGGGCGGTGGAGATCACGCCTCAGGGTGTCGAGGTGTTCGACGCGGCGCACGTGGCGGCCGAGCCGATGTCCGAGCAGCTGACCGCCGCCTTGGGGCCCGGCGAGCCCGAGCAACTGAGGGATCTGCTCACCCGGTTCACCTATCCCGCAGGCGGGGAGGCGTAGACAGCCTACGCCTCATGTGATTTTTCCCGACAAATCCGGCCCTGAGGACTGCGACCATCGTCGCCACAGGCCCGGGGTTTCGTCGCCCTTGTCGTGTTCCCCACGATCCGTATCTCTCATGAGACATCTGGAGTGCTGCGCGCCGGAGGCTTCGCCGGTTGGCGGCCAGGCAGAAGGTGACCGGCGTGACATGCCGGCGGCCGCGGTGGTGATGGTCGCGCGTTCGCGCCGCACCCCGCAACGTCCGTTGAAGGTGTTCGGGCATCGCCTCGGTGATCCGGCGGCACGCGCGGATGGCGACACCGAAGCGGATAGGGGAATCGCTACAAGAAGTAACAGCGAGCCCGCAGGCCCAGGCAAGTCACCTGTCCTCACATGACAATGACTTTCCGTAAGGAGCGCTGGGGGCCGTCAGCAAGGTCGGGCCAGGACAGCACTCAGCCGTCCTGGCCGCTTAGGACCCGCAGTGGCACAAGTTTCGGGCGGGGCCGCTGATCCTGCGTTGCTGCTGCGTTCGTTGGCTACGCCTCCGCCGCTGTCCAGCACCGCACCGCACCCACAGGCCGTGCCTCACAAAGCGCGGGTACGACGTCTTTCGGGCTCACCTGGCCGTCCCCAACGACACCAAGGAGGCGCGTTGCGTCTGCATGGTCAGAACCGGGGAAACCGTCATCGGTCCTGTTGAGGGCCGCACTCGGCTAAGCGCCGGGCACGGGGATCAGCGAGGGATGGTGGTTACCGTGGAGGGATCCGGCGCTGTGACCGAGACCTTGCTGCCCCACTTCGCGTAACGGGTGTTCACGGTGCTGGTGTAGCGCTCTCCGTCCGCCGCCATCGTGTACGTCGACGTCACCCCGTTGACCAGGCCCGCCGAGGACAGCGTGAGAGTGTAGGAGATCTTCAGGCCATCATGTTCTTTACCGATCCTCGCAGCGGAGACCCAGGCCGAAACGGCCTTGAGCTCCTTCAGGGTGACCGAGCCGGAGACGGAGGCTCCCTTGGTCTTTCCGTTCTTGAGCAGTTTGGCCAGGGTGTTGGGCTCGGCCGGGTTGATGAACTGCGACCAGGAGTCGGGCATGCCGTAGTTCTTGCTCTTATACCAGGTCTTGCCCTCGGGCAGCAGGCCGCTGATCCGGTCGCCCGAATAGTAGCCGGTCTTGCCGATGGCGATGACGCGCTCCTGCTCGTCACCCTCCTTCGTCGTGATGTCGAACGCGGCGATCTCCTTCCTGCCGAACTGGAAGACGCCCTTGATGTCGCGGGCGCCCCGCTCGTCGGTCCCGTCCGTCCACGTGACGTCGCCGGTGAACCGCACCCCATGCCCGGCGGCGATCGTCGCCTTCAGCGCGCCGACCGGGTCCTTGGGGGCCGCCTGCGCCGGCGCGGCGGTCACCGCCAGCGCAGCGAATACCGCCGTCGATATGATCCATTTCTTCATACAGGCGATCATGCCGGAGACGGACGACAACCTGGAGCCCAAGATCGGGTGCTCCCGCTAATCGTTATCCGGCTGAGGCGGTTGCCACAGGCGCCTCAGTCCCAGGACGTCGCGACCAAACCGGAAGGCCGCGCGACGGTTAGGTGGTCATACTTTCGGCGTCGTATTCATGCGCGCCGGCGTGCAGCCCCTGCCGCTACGCGGGCCAGCCCCTGCACCCCCGGGGCGACCGCGCTGGCATGCTGACCGAGCTGACCTCCGGTGGCATCCGGACCGTCACCGGCGGCCGACCGCACGCAATGATCCGCTTCCGCAGCCAGAGCGGTGGACATGTCCGCTACCCGTCCCCGAGACGACGTCGGCTCTTGACGGCGAGCCGCGGCATGCGTAACCGCGTGCGTCGCGGGTGTCTGGCGATCATGGCTGGTAGAGGCGTGTCCGTACGGGCCGTTCATCCTTGAGGGAACAGGGCCGTGCCCACGTCTGAGGCCGACTGCAGGCTGGGCCTGGTCGGCCACGTCCATGTCAGCGAGCCGTCGGTGACTTGTCGACTTGGCTTAATGTCCGGGTTGTGGGGCTGTGTGGAGAATCGTCCCATGCGTAAATCTTCCGCTGCCGTCGCCGCGCTGATGGCAGCCCTGGTCGCCGGCACCATCACTCCCGCGTCGGCCGATGCCCAGGAGACCCGCGGCCCGTCTCTCAGCTTCGCCCTGCTCGGCGACACCCCGTACGGCGCCGACCAGCGAGCGGCGTTCCCCGCGCTGGTCGACGCGGTGAACGCCGACCCGGACGTCCGCTTCGTCCTGCACGCCGGTGACGTCAAGGATGGCGCGTCCACCTGTGACGACGCGCGCTTCGCCGACCTGGCCAAGCTGTTCGGCACCTTCGAAGACCCGTTCGTGCTGACCCCCGGCGACAACGAGTGGACCGACTGCCACCGCACCGCCGCAGGGGGCTATGTGCCCACAGAGCGGCTCGACGCGGTCCGCGCGTTCTTCTACCCGAAGGCCGGTCACACGCTCGGCCGCAACTCGATGGGCGTGCGAACCCAGGCATCCGACAGCCGGCACAGCGTCTACAAGGAGAACGTGCTGTTCCGCCGGCAGGGCGTCGTGTTCGCGACGGTGCACGTGGTCGGCAGCGAGAACGATCTGGCGCCGTGGTCCCAACTGCCGGGCGGCGACCGTCCTGACCTGCGACTGGCCGAGTTCACCGCGCGCAAGTCGGCGGCCCTCGACTGGATCGACACCGCCTTCGACACCGCACAGCAGACGAACGCGCCCGGCGTGCTGCTCCTGATGCAGGCCGAGCCGACCGACACTCCCGGGTTCTCCGAGATCCGCGCCCGGATCACCGACCGTGCCAAGGCGTACGGCAAGCCCGTCCTGCTCGTGCACGGTGACGAGCACGTGTACGAGGTGGAGACCGGCTACGCGGGCGTCCCCAACCTGACGAGGCTGGAGACCTACGGCGTCACGGCGACCCAGTGGCTGCGCGTCACGGTCGAGCCCCGCTCGCGCGCGGTGTTCTCCTGGCGGCCCCAGACGGTGCCCGCCTCCTGAAGGCCGCCGGCCCGGAGCGCTCGCTCCGGGCCGCGGCGTCCAGTTCCAGCTTGCCGAGCCCGGTGCCGCACCCACGCCGTGCTGCTGGGCAAGGTCGACGATGGTGGGCAGCACGGATCCGGGAGCGTATATGCGGTCCTCAATTTGCAGTGAGGTCCCCGGCCAAGATCCGATGACCGGCCACCATACGCATCTCCTTCAAACGTCTCCCCACCCTGGACACGGGCCGGCAACCGTCGATGCCGGCGCCGCCTGACCGACGTCCCGGAGCCTCAAGCGAAGTCGTCGGGGTTGTCCGGCAGCTTGCGCAGGACCTCTGCTGTCACCGGGGTGGGCGGCCACAGGTCGGCGGTGAGGTGGTTGTCCTCGTCGAACGGGATGAGCCTCCTGGATCTGGAACGACGCCAGGCACTGGCGGCCGGTCGGTTCTACGAGGGCCCGGAATCGGTGCTCACGCTGGCTGAGACGTGGAAGGTGGGCGCGACGGCCGCGGACCTGAGCGTGCACGCGGTTGGACGCAGGTGGCTTGGCCAGCAGGGCATGGTCGGGGACCGCTTCCACATTCACCACTTGATGCCGAGTCGGGGCTGGCGGAGATGGCCGACCATGTCGAGATCGATGAGCGGTGTCTGTGCCGCAGGCCTGCGCAGGAGAGGTTGTTCGCTGAGCCGCCGCCCGACCGTCCGGGCACCAGCCGCGCACTTCCACGACCAAGCAAGCGGCTAGTCTAGGAGGGCAGGTGGCCGCCGTTGTTCTCGAACAGTTCTCGGGTGCGGCGCAAGAGTGCTTGCCGCACGCTGTCCGGGGACAGCACTGTAAGCGGGGTGCCCAGGGTGAGCAGGTAGGTGGCGAGCTCGCCGGCGTCATTCCCGCCGATCTCGACGATGGTGCCCGTGGGGCCGTCCGGCCGGTGGGTGCCGATGGTGGGCGGGATAAGCGGCAGTGCCTGATCCAGGGGCAGCGGGAGGCGGACTCTCGCGTGGATCGGGTAGGTGCCGCGCGAGATGCTTCGCGAGACGAGCACCGCCGGGTCGGGCGGGTTGACGAGGTCGATGACCTGGCCGGTCGGCTGTGTGTGCGTCACCCGGTCGGCCCGGAAGGTGCGCCACTGGTCCCGTTCGACGTCCCAGGCCACGAAGTACCAGCGGCGCCCGGTGTGCACGAGGCGGTACGGGTCCACCTCGCGGACGGTGGCCCTGCCTTCCCGGTCCCGGTAGGACAGGCGGGCACGCTCGCCGCGGCGGCACAAGGTGGCCAGCTCCAGCAGCATCCCCGACGCGATCTGCCGCTCGTCGTCCCGCGGCGTGTACGCGAACGCGGCGTCCAGTTCACCCAGCCGGTCCGCGATCCGCGGGGGCAGGCCTTGGCGCAGTTTCAGCAGCGCGGACAGCGAGGCCTGGTCGCTGCCCAGGACGCCGCTGAGCGCGGCCCCGCGCAGGGCGACGGCCACCGCGAGGGCCTCTTCGTCGTCCAGGACCAGCGGTGGCACCCGGGTGCCGCCGCCCATGCGGTAGCCGCCCCATGGCCCGGGCTCGGACTCGACGCCGTACCCGAGCTCCCGCAGCCGGGCGATGTCGCGGCGCACAGTGCGCTCGGTGACTTCCATCCGGTCGGCCAGCTCGCGGCAGGTCCACAGGGGCCGCCCGGACAGCAGCGAGATCAGTCGCAGCAGACGGGCGGAGGTATTTATCACACCTGAAGTGTTCCCCATGACCCGGACAGAAGTTGTCCGGATCTGGTCGTAGCGTCCCTTCCATGAGTACCGAAACCGCACTCGCGATCCGCTACGCGTCCGTCACGTTCGACTGCCCCGACCCGGCAGAGCTGGCCCGCTTCTACGGCCAGGCCCTCGGCCTGCCCGTCCGCTTCTCCAACGAGGACTACGTCCTGATCGGCCACGAGGGCTCGACCGCACTGAGCTTCTACCGGCTCGCCGACTACCAGCGCCCCACTTGGCCCGACCCCGCCCGCGAGAAGCAGGCCCACCTGGAACTGGGCGTTGACGACCTGGACGCGGCCCAGGCGCGACTGCTCGCCCTCGGTGCCGTCGAGGCCCCGGTCCAGCCCCAGCCCGACCTGTGGAGGGTCCTGCTGGACCCCGCCGGCCACCCGTTCTGCATCTCCACCCTGGGCTGAGCCCGACCGCCTCGCGCACCCCACGGGACCCCTGAATAAGAGGAGCTTTTGCCATGGCAAGGAACCGCTGGACCGTAACCGATATCCCTGACCAGGCGGGTCGCGTTGCTGTCGTCACCGGCGCCAACAAGGACCTTGGATTCGCCACCGCCCAGGAGCTCGCCGCACGCGGCGCACACGTCGTGCTCGCGGTGCGCGACAAGGGCAACGGCGCCGCGGCGCTCGCCCGGATCCGGGAGCGGCACCCGGCCTCCTCGATCGAGGTCCAGCAACTCGACCTCTCCTCACTTGCCTCTGACCGAGCCGCCCGGAGCGCCAAGCGCACGGTGCGTCCCTCCGGTGGCGCATGTCCATGAGGCCCCACCGTGCCGGGGACAGGCCGAGACCCCCGGGCGGCCGCACAGCGGACCGCCCCCACCCGATCAACTCAGATAGGGCACTGGCCATGACTGACAACACTGTTCGTATCGACATCACCGACCTGCCCGCGGCCGTCCAGCAGTTCGTGGCCGCGCTCGACCTCCGAGACACCACCGCAGCGGCGGCGATCCTGACCCCGCAGGCGAGCGTGACCGATGAGGGCCATACCTACACCGGTATCCCCTCGATCACCGACTGGATCGCCAACGCCGCTTCGGAGTTCACCTACACCACCACGCCGGTGGCCGCCGAGCGCACCGGCACCCACCAGTTCACCCTCACCCAGCACCTTGAGGGCGACTTCCCCGGCGGTAGCGCCGACCTCAACTACCGCTTCACCGTCGAGGGCGCGCTGATCAGCAGCCTGGTCATCGCCCCCTGACGCGCTGCCGCCTTGCACACTCCAAAAGGAGCACTATGAAGACATGGTTCATCACCGGCGGTACCGGTGGTTTCGGCAGGGCTTATGCCGACGTTGCGCTGGAGCAGGGCGACAACGTCGTGCTGACTGCCCGCCAGCCCAGGCAGCTGAAGGAATGGGCCGACCTGCACGGCATCGAGGCGCGTGAGCGGATCCTGCTGCTGGAGCTGGACACCACCAACCCTCAGCAGGTCCGGGACACGGTCCAGGCCGCCGAAGCACACTTCGGCGGGGTCGATGTGCTGGTCAACAATGCCGGCCGCGGTTGGTACGGATCGGTGGAGGGCTCCCCGGAGGCGGATGTACGCCGTTCCTTCGAGCTGAACTTTTTCTCCGTTGTCGACCTCGTCCGCGCCGTGCTTCCCGGCATGCGGGAGCGGCGCAGCGGATGGATCGTCAACATGTCCTCGGTCGCCGGGATCGCGAGCGTGCCCGGTTTCGGCTTCTACAGTGCCGCCAAGTTCGCGGTGGAGGGCATGACGGACGCGCTGCGCACCGAGGTGGAGCCGTTCGGTATCCAGGTCCTCGCCGTGGAGCCGGGTGCCTTCCGCACCCAGGCCTATGCCGGCTTCGTCGAGGAGCCGGTGACCGAGACCGTAGAGGCCGCCTACCGGGCGTTCGTGGAGACGGTGCGGGTGGCCATGGTCAGTCAGGACGGCCGCCAGCCTGGTGATCCCCACCGCGGGGTCAAGGCCGTGGTCGACGCCATGAGGCAGGACTCCCCGCCCCGCCGCATCGTCCTGGGTAACGGCGGCTACGACGCCGTCTACGACCAACTGCGCGGTGCCCTGGACGAACTGCGCGCCCAGGAGACCGCCTCCCGGGCCGCGGACTTCCCTCAAGCGTCCTAGCTGTACCCAAACCCCCGCAGCCGCCGCAGAGCACCCCACCCCCGGGCACACCATGAAACGGCCTTTTCGGCTTCCTTCCTCCTTCGAGGATCCCGCGCCTCTTGCCCCACACCGAACCCAACGCCGAACGGCGCTACCACGAGGGGCGACATCATGTGGCGACCCAGCTCGATCAGGGGTTCCGGCAGACCGTCGTGCAACGGTGGGACCATTCGACCCCGACACCGGCCTGTCGATCCGGCAGTAGACAGTGGGGCTGACAGGGCTGAGCGGCGCTAGTCCTGGCCCAACCCCGTGCGTCACGGGGCGTTGAGCCGCCCGAGTGGAACGCCGTCCAGCTCCAGGTGGTGGCTCATGTCGAGCTCGAAGCGCCCGTACAGGTTCAGATGGACCAGAACAGCGCGGTCAGTCCGCGCCGGTCGGCCCCGCTCAGCCGTGTTCGCCAGACCGGGTCGCGCAGCACGATCTGGATCAGGTGCGTGTTGAGGTAGGCGATGGCGGCCGCGACCAGGTGCAGCGCCAGCGAGGAGACCTCGACGTTCTCGCGGTCGTCGCCAGTCAGGTCGCCGGCCTTGCCGTAGAACAGATCCTTGCTGGCGGAGTTGAAGTTCTCCACCACGTTCAGGCCCTCGTTGATCTCCCGCCTGAGTTCCTCATCCGCGAGATACTCACAGATAAAAGATCGTCCTGATGACGCGGCCCAGTTCTTCGATCGCCTGGTAGGGGGTGCTTGGGGCCGCCGCGGGTGAAGCGGCGCAGCATCTGATGGGACTCGGCGGTGCGCAACCTGAGCGCGGTCGCATACTTGATCATCTTTATGTGGAATCTGTGCCCAGGTCAAGCTGTAGCTGACCAGGGCTCGAAGACGAGTGGCATCAGGGCCTCGTCAGCCGTGCAGGCCCAAGTGTCCAAGCCTGAGTAGGGGACCGCCTCGAAGGCCTCCAGCTGGAGGGCATCGACGTCCTGGCCTGTGACCTTGGTAATGGTCTTTGCCCAGGTGGACGCATGATGGGCCAGTGCCACTGATTCCACCCAGCCTTCGACGGTCGAGTGCAGAGGCGTCCATCTGTCGCCGTGAACGCCGAACTCGCCCTGAGGTCCGATCATGAAGGTGTAGGGAACGGCGGTTCGCTGCGTTCCTGCTTCAAACCACCATCCTTTGTCCGGCGACCCTTCAGGGGTATCAGGGTTCAAAATTCTCGGGCCGCCGTCATAGTTCGGAGCGGGGGGAAGCACGAGCCCGCCCCAGCGCCTTGAGTAGGCGGCCGCTCGGTCGATCTCCGTAGCCGGAATGCCCAGTCCGAGCCAACGCGTCCGGTACTGATCGACGTCGAGAAGGGTAACCCGCAAGGCGTGCGCGCTCACGAAGTATCGAGCTCGACGCGTGAGTTCTTCGGGAGGATCGACCAGGTAGAGACTCACGCGAGGACGTTATCTCATCGGCCGGCGCCCCGGGGCGGCCCTTGGCGGACGTCGACGATGGGCAAGAGCGTCGCCGTGGCTGGAACGCCTATCTGGTGAGGTGTGGGCCTGCCGGGGTGGGGACGTCCGGGCGTGTACTTTCCGCGCCCGACCGGGTTGGACTCGCGCAGCCCCTCCTCTATGAGGTGGTCGTAGAACAGCCTGACCGCGACCAGTCGCTGCTGGATCGTGGCGTTGGACAGCCCGGCCCCCGAGTCGATCGACACCACGTTCGCGCCGCGATGACTCGGCCGGGTAACCAGTTCACGGACGAACACCGCCACGTGCGCCCGGTTCGCCGTGACCGGGTCAACGCCCTCCCGCTCGCATACCTGCAGATACTCGGCGAACCCACGTGCGTAGGCGTCGATCGTGCGGGGTGCCCGTCCCAGATCAGTCCAGATCCGCAGCCACCCGGCCGCTTGCTGGTGCCGCTCCAGGACGGGCCACTTCTTCTCGAGTACGACAGCGTCCACCGACTCTCCTCAGCCATCGGCGAGACCGTACCGGACAAGATCGTCCGGAAGGTCACATTCCAAGTAACTGAGAGATCGTAGTGACGGGCGATCGGGTCCAGTCGATGGTCTTGTTCGACAGCACCGCCTCCAGGCGCGGCCAGGCCTCGTCCTCGCCGGTCCCTGGCCGGTACAGCCGCGCGGAGCCGATGGTCTTCAGCCGTGGCAGCAGCTTGAAGCTCAGCAGTTCGGAGAAGGCGAACCCGATGATCGAGGTTATGTGGACACCGTCAAGGGCTGTCGCCTGCTCATGCCGATCGATCGCCATCACTTCGGTGCCTGTGTGCCAGGCTGGTGTTCGGCCTCGTTCGACCTCGGGCATGCCGTGCATATCGTGAGACATTCGAACGGATGCCTCAAATACGGGAGACGGCAAGCTTCCCCTGGATCGGTCTTGGCCACCCATCGCCCCACGCAGGGACGTCGATCCGCCTCGTGCTCATTACGGCGGTGCGGCTTCCCGTTAAACTCTGCGCGCATGCGATTAAAGATGATCTTCATGCTGCTCCTGGTCTACGCCGTCACGGCGGCGCCCTTGTTTCTGCCCGGCGAGCTGCGGGTGGTCGTTCAGCCGGCCACGAACGACGCGGCCGAGGTGTACTACGAGCCCGTCTCACCCGTCATGCTCAGGTCGTACGAGGGCATCGAGCCCTTCAACCGAGCGCAAATAATGGCGGAGCAGCGGGCCGAGGCGTATCCGGACGACCTCGCTCCCCCATACATCGCCCACGGCGGGCCTTACCGGCTCGTCGCCCCCTACGTCACGGCGCGAGGGCGCGCGCTGGCCGCTGCGGTGCTCTCGGGGGCGTACTGGTCTGAGGGGAAGCAGGTCAGGTACGACATCGTGCCGGAGGTGCGGCGGGTCGCGAATAGTCAGACGGCACTGACCCAGGTGCTCGATGACGAAGACGGGCCGTTTGACGAGCCCAGCGCCCTCGGGGCAGGGATCGACGCGGAGGCCAACCGGGTCATCCTCGAGACGAACAGCTTCGACCAGGATCTGCGCCACAGGCTGGCCGAGCGATACGGCGGACTCGTGGTCGTGAAGTGGGATCCGTTCGGGCGGCGGATGGTGCTTCTGTGAGGATCCCGGCTCTCGAAGTTGACGTGTCCCAGCAACGCGACCGGCCGTCGTATGGCGCAACCGGCGACCTCCTCCTGTAGTGCGGCCAGATCGTCTCTGCCTTGTCTCGCGGCCCGCTCGACGGCCCTGCGCTGCTGGTGCTCGCCGCGACGAGATGGGACAGCTGGAGGTGACTACGCGGTGGGCTGTTTGATGGATGTGAGCAGCTCGCTCAGCCCGTCGACGTGCATGGTTGTGACCTTCCCGAGGAGTTGCCGTCCCCCGGATCGGTGGTCTCGCCGAGGTCGGTGAGCAGACCGGTGAGACGGCGGAGTGCCGTTCGACTTCGCGGGTCCAGCCGCGTTCGTCGGCGTCCTGGACGGGTTGCTGTTCGACCTCCAGACGGGCCCGGAGTCGTGGGGCGTAGTGGGGGGTGGTGACGAACTTGGCGCAGGTCAGGTAGAGGTCGCATTCGCAGGGGCCTTCGGTCGGCAGGCGTAGGCAGTGTCCGAGCTCGAGTCCGGTCTTGAGGAAGTTGGTCTTTAGCCAGTCAACGGCCTCTGCGGGCAGTGTCCCGGGCCTCAGCTCCTCAGCTGCGGGGCCGGCGACAACGGTCCCAGGTTCGAGGACGGACTTGTAGTCACGCAGCACTTCGCGGTCGCTGACCTGGGCATAGACCAGTGCCATGGAGACCGAGGAGTGGCCGAGGACCTTCATGATGGTGTGCAGCTTGGCGCCGCGTTCGGCGAGCTGGGTGCCGGAATCTGTGCGCGGAGACGGTGCCGCGTTCCTTGCCCTTTCAACCACCCGGGCCGACCAGGCCGGCCGCCTTGCTGGCTTTCTGGAGCGGAGTCTCGAACAGGTAGCGGATCTGTTCGCCTGTGCGCTCGTCAGTGAACGGCTTGTCTCGCGCAGGACTGCGCAGGTCGATGAGCTGCTGGAGAGTGGTCGCCGTGGCCTGCATGCCGTGCCGCGCCAGGTCGACCATCCGCCGGTACGGCACCTCCGGCGGCATTTGCCACGTCTTCGCCGCGGGCGCGTTGCCTCGGGCGCCTCGGGCGACGTCGTCAGCGATCTGGTTGACGCGGCGGACCACCCTGGCGGCGATCTGTTGGGACAGGCCGTGGTTGATACGGGTTGCCATGGCCAGGAAGAGCAGACGCTTGGGATGGCTGCGTCCCGGTGGGCTGATGAGGCGGATGTGACCAGACTTTGGGCACACTTCTCCTGGGCCTCATCCGCCCGCGCCGCAATCTAGATCTCTGCCTTGCCCTCTGTGTCACCAGAGGGCAACTCATCCGCTGGGGGAAGCGGGGAGTGCTCATCTCTCCTGTTCAGGAAGATGAGGACGGCTGACTGAGCAATGGCTCGGCGTTGCTCTTGAGAGCGGCAGTTCCGCAGAGCGATGCGGAAGGCCCACGCCGCGAGCATCAAGCGCAGCAGCACTGGCAGAGCTAGGACTATCGCAGCAACGGTGAAGCCAAAATTCAGGGCCCTCTGCCCTGCATGCGTCGGCTACTCATGTGAGCAGCGTACGTCTGGAGGTGATGGCCGAGAAGAGGGGCTACGCGACGTTAGCGTCGGGATCTCGAGGTGCGCAGCGAGATGACGATTGGGCAACGCCGAGTGCATCAGCGTGGAGGAGTCGGCATGGTGGTGCGCCATGACGACCCCGTCTGCTCCTGGTTCGCACAGCCTCGCGCCGGGTGTCCTTGCCGCGCTGGGGTGGCAGGGTTGCCAGGTGGTCACGGCGCGGGCGCTCAGCAGGCCGCGTCTGGTGTTGTGCGAGCTGGATGAGCATGAGCATGCCAGACGGCAGGAAGCTGGATTGCCGCCCACGGCCGATGCCCTGTTGCTGCACTGTCGGACACACGTCGATCCTTCCTTTCTGGAGCGGCCATCACCAGTACGTATTCGTGGGGCTGTCGCTGCACGAGCTTCGTGGCGGTCGGCACGGGCGAACCTGGCCGAGTTCGGCGCTTTCGGTGCCCGCGTCGCGGTCTTGCCCGCTAGGGTCGCATGCCGAGATGCGGTGCGGGCCGAGGCCATCTATCACGGGTTTGGCCTGGTGATGGCCGAGAAGCCCCACGAGGTGATCCAGCCTCCTGACACGTTCGTCAGTACTGAGCGGACATGGGTCCACCGGCTTGTGGAGGAAATCGTCTACGACGCCATGCTGGCCCAAAGGCCGCTCAACGCCGGGACCTGGGCAGCCACGCGTTCATGAACCTGGGCGGCTCCCAGATGAGGTGATACTCATCCTCGATCCACTGGTACCAGCCCAGCGCGCCATTGATCGCACTTGCCCACGAGGCTGGAGAGGTGACTTGCTGCTGTAGGTCATCCAGGATGCTCGCGTTGTGCGCGGCCAGGCTGGCGTCAGCACAGGTGGCGAACCGGTCCATGGTGCGGTTCCCGCATTCGGAGCAGGCGCACCGCCATAGGTCTTCGACCAGGTCGTCATGCTGCTGGGTGTGCGCCCAGCCTTCCAGGATGCGTTCGACTTTCATAAAGCTCAGCAGCCGGGGCACGATCGCGTATTTGGCGGGCGGTGTCCCGTACGGAGGCCCGGGACTGTCGGCAGGATACAGATGTCGCAGCGAGGAGGTGACACCGACTGCGGCCCAGGCGGCACCGTGGGCGAGCGCGCCGATCCCAGACAGATCCGTGCACATCAGGCTCACTGGGGAGCGCGCCTGCTCCAGTAGGTGTTTCAATCCGCCCACCGCCCACTGGGTGCCGAGCGGGTCGGCGGTGTGCTCCAAGACCAGCGCGACCGGCACCCGATGCTGGTTGATCTCGCCGACCAGATACTTGACCCCATCGCCGGCCAGCCAGGAAGCATTTAACGGCAGCACGGCAGTCACCCCAGTGCCGGCGCGCACGGTCTGTTCCAGAATCGCCACCAACGCAGAGTGATCCGCCTGGCCCACATAGCCGGAGTCGGTCAGCACCACCGGCAGCCTTATCTGCCGCTGCGCCTCGATCCAGGATCGAGTGAACAGTGTCGTGCCTGAGGGACGGTTCGCCCCGGCGTAGCGGCGGCGATCGACCATGACCGGTCGCTCCGCGAGTTCGTCCTTGTGAGGTGAGACGGCGCTCAGCGATTGCGCGCCGCTGACCACGATCCCGGCGCCGTAATCAGCGCCGAGGTACCAGAACTCCTCAGCACGGTTCGCCGGGATCTGCATAAGCAGCCGATTGGCCAGAGGAGACCGGCCGGAATCACCGCTTTCGGAACGTTCGCCGGCCTGAATGGCATCCATCGCGCTCTGGCCCCTCCGCCCTCGCCGAAGAAGGGAAACAGCTCGAACTCTTCCGACGGTGACCGCCACCTGCCCGCCCGTCAAGCCAAGCCTTCCGATTACAGGAGAAGCCCAATGCCCGAGCTCAACGAGTCCAAGCCGATCGACCTGCCGACTTTTGGTCTTGGGGCGATGGGTGCCAGACGCTCCTGTCCATCTTTGATCGGAATTTATGGAGCAGAGCGGCTATGGCGGTGCCAGCCAGCACGCCAGCAAGAGGCCCGCCGACTATGCCCACCGCGACGCCGGTGCCGACCCGGCGATCAGGATGACGCCCCACCGCACCGGGAGAGGTTGCTGGTCGTGGGAGTCGTTGCCGTCGCCAGTCCTGGCGCCGTTGCCGTTGCTGTTCCCGGAAACCGTGCCGTTCTGATTCCTGACAGTCTCGCCATTATCCTTCGCGGTACGGCGGAGGGGGAGTAGTCTCGCTGAGCGGTCCTTTTCTCTAGTCAGAGATTTGGGCATTGCAAGAACGGCCCCCCGTCGCATGGGGGGCCGTTCGCGTTTGCGGGGACCCAGTGGCCGCCCACCGTAACACTTCCACAAGATCGCAATCCCTGTCCCATAGGTCCCTGGTTTTCTTTTCGCCCGCCACGGTCAAAAAGCTTGCACCTACGGTTTCCCTTTTTCAGGGATTTCTCATGGCTTCGTGTGCCAGGATTTGCGCTCAGCGCAAAGACACAGCAAGGAGTCTATGTACGAGACCTTCGACGACATCGCCCGGCTACTGCACCGGCTCCCGGAAAGACCGACATCCACCGATTTCGACCGACATCAGCAGGTCACCTGCAATATCGAGGCGAAGCGTCACGCCGAGAGGCGTGCACTGAAGGATGCATACCCGCCACCTGTCCGATCCGACCCGCTATTGGACAAGCTGCAGGAGTTGTCCGCCCTCAAACGTGAAATAGATACGCAAATCGAGCTGCTTGTGGCGTACAGCCGTCATTTCGTATGGCCGCGCCCCTACCAGCTGGCGAGAATAGCCGAGGCGGCCGGTCTGTCTATTTCAGGAGTTCGCGCCATGAGCAACTGAGGAAGTACACGTCAGGAGGCGGCTCGCAATCTCGAAAGAAGCGACATCGCGGACTCTATCGGGCCGCCAGCCGAGCCGGGCCTGGAAGAGTCTCTGACGATCCTCGAACGTTACGCCCCCAAAGGCTTCACCTGACATCAGCGGGACCCGCGCTCAGCATGCCGATGTCCAGCGCGCAGGCCAGCCTCATCAACCCGGTTACTGTTCTCGCGCTGGGCCGCTGATTCACCGTCAAGCGGTCCTGTGCCGCTCGTGGTGCCCATCCAAGCGCTGATCGCGCAGGTGGTCGCCCCGGTCGAGACACCCGCGGGTGACGGGGTGCCATCTCGCCGACCAGTCGGCACCCGTGGGCATGAGTGAATCCCCCGCTTGCCCTCCAACAGGAGGCGCAAGCGGGGGCCTTCGTCGTGCATGGACTACAGCAGGCCCTGCGTCTTCAGCCAACCGTCCCACGCCGCGATCACATCGTCGGGCAGCTTGAGGGCCCCGCGCGTCCGGCCATCGAATGTCACAGTCCACTGTCGAGCGTGCGGGTCGCCAGCGGCGTCACGTTCCTGCCGAGCTTTCTCCTCCTTCAGGGTGACGTAGCCGGCACCAGCAATTCCTCTGTCGCAGTGGTGTCTGGGGAGGCTTGCGGGGCTGAATGTTCGCTGTGAGTCTGCTGTGAAATAGCACACCCTCCGCTCGATGGCGGGCCGAGGCGGCCTGCTGTGTTTACGGACAGTGACCTTGACTGTCTGTCGCGGAGATCGTCGCAGCCAGGCACATCCACCCAGGCTGGAGCCCCAGCCGTGTCTCGTCGTCTGCGTGTTTGAAAGTCCTGCGTTCGTCACGTTGCGTGGATCTTGACTGGATGTACCGGTTTGTGGCCTGATTCGGATGTTTTGCTCTCTCAGATCTTTAGATCCTCCTTATCCGCTTATGTGGAGTGTGTCCGTGTTCGGTTTACGTTCTAGACGGCCTCGGCCGATCGCATCCCGTCCGCTCAGTAGTCGCTTACGGTCGCGCCGCCTGGTCGGGGTAGGCGTGGCGGTGACGCTAACCGCCTCGCTGGCCTCGCCGCTGCCTGCCTTTGCGCAGACGGCCGCGGTGACCTCTGTCGAGCCGAATCTGATCTCCAGAGCGACGAGCTGGGTAGCCGCACAGGTGACCGATTGGTTCACCGAGGATCCGAAGGGCGAGATACGCCCGAGCGATCAGAAGATCACCTTGCCTGGCCGCGACTCCGGCCCGACCAAGCAGCGGCGGGTGGCCGCGCCGCCGGGCAAGCGGGTCAAGGAACTGCCCGGCAAGCGTTCCCGGTTCGCCACCGTCTACGAGTTGGAGGACGGGCGGCTGCAGTCGGAGGTCTCCAGCCGCCCGGCGTACTACCAGGACGGCAAGGGCAAGTGGCAGCCGATCGACACCCGCATCGAGGTGGCGGCCGCGGACGGGTTTACGCACGGCAACGACAAGGCCGGCTACGGCACCCGGTTCGGCGACAAGTCCGACAAGCTGCTGCAGGTCAAGGCAGGAGAGCGGCAGCTCACCCTGGGTGTGGCCGGTGACGGGCGGCAGATCGCCCCGACGGTGAACGGCTCCACGGTCACCTATCCGGGGGTGTGGGATGGCGCCGACCTGGTCTATCAGGTCACCCCGGAAGGGGTGAAGGAGTACCTGGTCCTGTCCAAGCCGTCGGCCGCGGGGGTGTCGCTGGCGTTCACGGTCAAGACGGGTGGGTTGCGGGCCGAGGCCCGGCCGGACGGGTCGATCGCGTTCGTGGGTGAGGACGGCACGGCGGCTTTCAGCATTCCGAAGCCGTTCATGTTCGACGCCGAAAACGATCCGGCCTCCCCTTACGGCAAGCGCTACTCCGACGCGGTCACCCAGGAGGTCACCCGGCAGGGTGCGGAGGCGACGATCACGCTGAAGCCGGACGCGGCCTGGCTGGCCGCGCCCGAGCGTAAGTGGCCGGTGGTGATCGATCCCACCATTGCGCTGCAGCCGGACTGGGCCGCCGCCGAGGACACCTATGTCAGCTCGGCCTCCAAGACCAGCAACTTCAGCGATGCGTGGAATCTGCCGGTGGGCAAGACCAGCGCGGGCGCGATCAACCGGTCGTTGATCAACACTCAGGTGGTGGACGCGCTGCCGGATGACAACGTGCTGGTCGACGACGCCCGCCTGGAGGTCTACTTCGACCAGGCGCTGGGCGAGGCCGGCGCGGTGACGGTGGGCGCGCACGAGATCACCTCCGACTGGTCGGCGGCCGGCGTGACCTGGAACAACCAGCCGACCTTCAAGACGACGGCGGCCGCGACCGTGACCCGCCAGCCCGGTGAGCTGTCGCGCTGGCACTCCTTCAACGTCACCAACGTGGTGCAGGGCTGGTTGTCACAGCCGTTTTGGACCTACGGCCTGATGCTGAAAGCAGCCGATGAGTCGGCGGCGACCCCTGTCGGCGGCCCGGTGTACGAGGCGGCCTCCGAGAGCGCCTACGGCGGCGACGGCATGCTGCCCGAGCAGGCCAACACACCCAAGCTGGTGGTCACGTACGGCATGCCGAGCGTGACGATCAAGCCGGTCACCACGGCCACCTCGGTGGGCGCGTCCCTGTCGTGGACCGCCTATGCCGACCCCACCCCAGATGACGCCTCCGACGACCTGGTCGGATACGAGCTGCACCGCACCTGCCCGTCCGGCTGCCAGACCGGCGGCGGCTTCACCAGCGGTTACGACAGCCTGGTCACGACGTTGCCGGCCGATGTCACCTCCTACACCGACACCGCTAGCGGCGGCGATCCGGAAGCGGTCTCCGATCCTTCCTACATCCATGAGGCCAGCTACTGGGTTGAGGCGGTGCTGGCCGACGGCCGAACCTCGCCGTCGCAACAGATGCGGGTGATCCTGCCCAGGCCGGGTGAGATCACCACGGTCCTGTACGGTGACGCCGACACCACGCTGGCTTCTGGCGAACCGTTGATCGGTCACGACCAAGTCGCCGGGCAGAAGCGGCTGCAGGTCGGCAACACCGCCACTGCCCTGGCCAACACCCGCGCCGTCGTGGCGTTCGACGACTTCGCCGACCGGGTGCCGGCGGACGCCGAGATCAGCCAGGCCACGCTGTCTCTGTGGGGCGCCAACGCCACCGGCACCGGCACCGGCGCATCCTTCACCGCCCACAAGCTGACCAAGACCTTCGACGAATCAGCCACCTGGAACAGCCCCTGGACAAGCGCGGGCGGCGACTTCGACGCCAGCGCCCTGGCCACCGTCACCGGGGTGACGGCGACGCCGGGCTGGCGCCAGTGGACGGTCACCAACGCCGCCAAGGCGTGGCTGTCCGACCCCGCCAGCAACAAGGGGCTGCTGGTCAAGGTGGCCAACGAGGCCGACACCGCCAAGCAGTCGGTCTCTTTCCTGTCCGGCGAAGCCGACGAGCCGGTTCTGCGGCCCCGCCTGCGGGTGACGTACAAGGAGAAGACCTCCGGCTCCTCCACCTTCTACGTGCCCGGCACCCCCGAACGGCTCGAGGCCGGCGCGACCCGGCAGATCCCCGTTGTGGTGACCAACACCACCGACGAGACGTGGGACGCAGCCAAGACGGCAGTGAGCTACCACTGGAAGCTGCCCGACGGCACCGACATCTCCACTCCCGACAACCAGCTCAAAAAGCAACTGTCCAACACCCTGGCACCGGGCGAGTCCGCGACGGTCTATGCCGACGTCAAAGCCCCGACGGTGAGTGCGACCAGCACGAACCTGGCCGAGGGCGTGCAGTTGGTGTGGGACGTGCAGGACACGGTCACGAACAACTGGAAGTCGGCCACCCACCACCTGCCCGAGCTGCCGCAGCAGATCCGCGTCGATTCCCCCACCAGCGACCTGCTCGGCTTGGAGAAGTTCTACTCCTACACCGGCAAGAACACCGGCGCCGGCGCCACCGCCCTGGTCAACCCGTACGTCGGCAACGTCGTCTGGAACTACAACGCCTTCTCCAACCCTTCCCGGGGTGCGCAGACGTTCGTCCGGATGACCTACAACAGCCTCGACACCTCCACCGCATCGCTCGGTTACGGCTGGAGCCTGCAGACGAGCACGCTGTCCAAGCTCGGCTCGCAGCTGCAGTTCCACCCGCCCGGCCAGAAGTGGCCGGACCAGGTGCGGTTGACCGATGGCGACGGCACCACGCACGTGTGGACGCTGGACCCGCCCGGCAAGACGGACTGCACCTACACCACCTGCGCCTACAAGCCCCCGCGGGGCGTGCACCTGTACCTGCAGCAGGTGGACCCGGCCGGGTTCGAGGGCCAGCCCAACGACGCTGAGCTGGCCGAGCAGCGTGCCTGGGTGTTCACCAAGCCCGACCGCACCCAGTTCTTCTACGACACCGAGGGCTTTCAGTCCGCGATCGTGGACAAGAACGGCAACACCATGTCGTTCACCTACGAACGGCGCAGGTCCAACAACAAGCCCACCAAGTTCCTGCAGTACGTCACCGACGCCGCCGGTCGGCGCACCCTGACCTTCGACTATTACGCCAAGGGCCAGGACTACACCTACATCGACGACGAGACCTGGCAGCCGGTCGACGACACCAAGCTGACCAACCCACACATCATCGACAACGTCGAATCGATCACCGATATCGCCGGTCGCAAGGTGAGCTTCGCCTACACCGACAAGGGCCTGATGGCCAGGATGATCGACGGCGCCGGTGATGAGCAGGCCAAGACGTTCGCCTTCCAATACGACGCCACCCAGGGCAACAAGAACGTCAAACTCGTCAAGGTCATCGATCCCCGCGCCCACACGGAAACCCCGCAGGGCGCGGAGAAGTATGCCACGAAGCTGGACTACTACGAGGCGCCGGTTGACCCCAAGGATCTGTGGAAGATCGAGACGCTGACCGACCGGCTCGGCGGGGTCACCAAGTTCGACTACGTCGACCCGGACGGTCCGCAGGGCGGCGTCATCCATGCGACCGTGACCGATCCTCTCCAGCACGCCACCAAGTACGTGCTGGACGCCTACGGCCGCCCGGAATCGATCACCAACGCCAAGAACGAGACCACCGCGCTGGAGTGGGACCCCGACCACAATGTCACCAAACTGACCGAGCCCAATACCGCCTACGCCACCTGGAGCTTCGACCAGAAGACCGGCTACCCGCTGGAAATGCGGGACGCCGAGGCCAACAAGAACGGCACCGCGCCGACCACGCTGGCCTACCAGAGCTTCCTCGACGGCTACGTCGCCGACCTGACGGGCAAGACCTCGCCGGAAGGCCGCAGGTGGGCGTTCGGCTACGACGCCAACAGCAACCTCAAGACGGTCACCGACCCGCTCGGCGTCAAGACGCCCGCAGGCGGTGACTACACCACCGCCTACGACTACGACGGCTTCGGCCAGCTGATCAAGGCGACCGACGCCAACGGCAACCCCGCCACGTTCGGCGACTATCATCCCTCCGGCTACCCGGAGGAGATCACCAACGCCTACAACCAGGTCACCACCACGAAGTACGACGTGCGCGGCAACGTCCTGAACGTCACCGACGCGCTGGGCAAGACCACCAGCCAGACCTACGACATCTTCAAACGCCCGCTGGAGTCCAAGGTCCCCAAGGACCAGGACGCCTCTCCGCCGGTGTTCATTGTCACTCCGGCCCCCATCTACGACCGCAACGACAACATCACCAAGACCACCGCACCCAACGGCGTCGTGGCCACCGCCGACTACGACGCGGCCGACCAGCTCACGGAGTCGGTGCTGCCCAAGGACACAGCAGGCGGGCCAGAACGCAAGGCCACCTTCACCTGGGACCTGGCCGGCAACCTCAAAACCCAGACCGAGCCCAACGGCAACCTGGTCGGCGCGGAGGCGGCTGAGTTCACCACCACGTATGAGTACGACCCGATCTACCAGCTGACCGACGTCCTCAACGCCGACCAGCACAAGATCACCTACGTCTACGACAACGTCGGCAACACCACCAAGGTCATCGACCCGCGCAAGAACGCCACCGCGGATGCGGGCGACTACAGTGCGATCTACGACTACGACCTCAACCACCAGGTCAAGCACGTCACCGACGCGGCCGGTCACCAGACAGGCGCCGAGTACGACCTGGACGGACTGGTCATCGGCCAGACCGACCAGGACGACAACAAGACGATCATCACCTACAACGATCGCGGCGTCGTGGTCGAGACCAAGGTCCCGCATTCCGAGACCGACGGGGTCATCAAGTACGTCACCACCCAGTTCGCCTACGACCAGGTTGGCAACAAGACCAAGACCATCACCCCTCGCGGCGTGGAACGCGGCGGCGACCTGGTCGACTTCGTCGCCGAAACCAAGTACGACAAGCTGAACCGCCCAATCGAGGAGGTCTACCCCTACGACCGGTCCGACCCGGTCTACAACACGCCCGACAGCGTCTTGTACGCCTACGACGCGGTCTCCCGGCTGCAGGAGATCTCGCACCCGCCCTCGCACGGGCAAACCATCCGCAACGTCTCCACGATGACCTACTGGGACAACGGCTGGTCCAAGACGACCACCGACCCGTGGGACATCAAGACCACCTACGACTACAACGAGCTCGGCCTGCAGACCAATCGCACTGTCACCAGCGCGGGCGGCTCGTCGCAGCGGGCGCTGGACTGGTCGTACTACCCCGACGGCAAGCTCAAGAACCACTCCGACGACGGCGTCCCGCTCGGCCTCGACGTCGTCCTGTCCGACAACTCCGACACTGGCCAGACAGCCACCACCGGCACCTGGACCCTCGGCTCAGGCGGTAGCTCGGCATCCAACATCGTCGGCCCGCAGTCCGAGGCGGCCACCGGGTTCGTCGGCTACGACTACGCCACCGCCACCGCGGGCACCGGCCAGTCCTCCTTCACCTGGAACCTGACCACCCCGTCGGATGGCACCTACAAGGTGCAGGCCCGGTACCCGTCCGGCGCCACGGCCACCAACGCCACATACAAGGTCAAGCACGAGGGCGGCGAGGCGAGCGTCACCCTCGACCAGACCAAGACCCCCGGCACCTGGGTCGAACTCGGCTCCTACGCTTTCACCGCCGGCACCGCCCACAGCGTCACCCTTACCGACGACGCCAACGGCATCGTGGCGGCTGACGCCGTCAAGCTGGTGCGCGACAACAGCGGAGAGTCCGACACGGAGAAGAAGGACTTCTCCTACACCTACGACCCGAACGCCAACCTCACCACGGTCGAGGACAAGTCCCCGACCGCCAAGATCGACCTGTGGGACATCTCCTACACCAACCTCAACCAGATCGACGCCATCAAGGAGTCGCTCGACGGCAGGCTGAAGAACACCACCGGCTACGCCTACAACGAAAACAGCGCCGTCATCGAGCGCACCCACGACAAGACGGTGGCCACCTACGGCTACGACGTCCGTGACCTGGTCGAGCAGGTGGTCAACAAGAAGTCGGCCACCGACCCCGCGCCGAAGACCACCCGCTACACCTACACCCCCCGCGCCGAACGCCTGACCGAGACCAAGGCCAACGGCAACACCGTCACCTACGACTACTTCCTCTCAGGCGTCCTACGCCACTCCATCGAGAAGAAGCCCAACGCCACGGTCGTGGCCGAGCACACCATCGGCTACCAGGGCAACCTTCAACGCGCCAGCGACCACACCAAGATCCAGAACGCCGACAACCCCGGCGCCTACCTCGAACACGACTACGCCTACACCTACGACCCCCGCGACCGCATCACCAAAACCGTCAAAACCCCGGTCGGCGGCGGTGCAGCGGAGACCGAGACCTACTCCCACGACCCCAACAGCAACGTCTGGGAAGAAGAGGTCCTCGGCAAGAAGACCACCTTCACCTACGACCGCAACCGCCTGATGACCTCCGTCACCGGCGGCCAGAACAGCACCTACACCTACGACCCCTACGGGCGGCTGCGCACCATCCAGGGCGGCGGCAAAACCTGGGAGAAGTACACCTACGACGGTTTCGACCACGTCACCCGCCACGAGAAACTCGGCACCGACGGCACCACCAACACCGTCACCACCTACACCTACGACCCGCTCGACCGCACCACCACCAAGACCGAGAAGGAAGGCACCGCCTCAGCCAAAACCACCACCTACTCCTACCTCGGCCTCTCTGGGGAGGTCTTGGACGAAGAGGTGGCCGGCAAACTGGTCAGGTCCTTCCAATATTCGCCCTGGGGCGAGCGCCTGTCCCAGGTCAAGGTCAAGCCTGACGCCACCGAAGAGTCGTCCTACTACGGCTACAACCCGCACACCGACGTCGAGCAGATCACCTCGGAGTCGGGTGACACCCGGGCCACCTACGGCTACACCGCCTACGGCAAGAACGACGACAAGCTCTTCACCGGCGTCGACAAGCCCGACCCCGTCGATCCGACCGCCAAGGAGGAGTACAACCCCTACCGCTTCAACGCCAAGCGCTGGGACAACTCCACCGGCATGTACGACATGGGGTTCCGCGACTACAACCCCGGCCTCAACCGCTTCCTCAACCTCGACACCTACAACGGCGCGCTGGCCGACCTCTCGCTCGGCCTCGACCCGTGGACCAGCAACCGCTACGCCTTCACCGGCGGCAACCCCATCAACAACATCGAGATCGACGGTCACGAGCCGCGTCCATGGCATAACCCGGATTACAAGCCGTCGGATTGCTGGGACAACGCCAGCATCGAATGTAACCCCGGTGCCGAGGGCAAGAGAATTCCCGCCTCGAACGCCCACCCGAGTTACAGCCCGGCGATGAAGGACGACAACAAAGACGGCGAAATCGATGCGTGGGAGGCCGCTCGCGCCGGAATATCTTTGGACGGAGATGCAAGAAACGGGCGGCCTCCTGGCGAAAAGGAACTTGAGGCCCTCAGCTACCTGCCCGTCGTCGGCACGCCGGCCGATATTCTGCTTGCCCTCAAGGGTCTGAACGAGGGTGACATAGAAGGTGCAGCATGGGCTTTGGTAGGCATCATTCCCGTGGGCGGCGACTCCGGGAAATTCATGGCCAAGCTGATGCGCTGCAAGATCGGCAACAGCTTCACGCCCGATACCGAAGTTGTGATGGCGGATGGTTCCACCAAACCGATTTCGGAAATCCAAGTCGGCGACGAGGTGCTTGCCACCGACCCGGAAACGGGTGAGACCGTCGCCAAGCCGGTGATCGACCTCATCGTCGGGGATGGCGCGAAGAACCTCGTTCAGATCACCGTTGAGAGCGAAGCGGGACCGGCGCAGGAGAGCCAGGACGGGATCGTCGTCGCCACGGACATGCACCCCTTCTGGGTGACCGATCTCAAGCAATGGGTACCGGCGACCGACCTGAGCGCCGGTATGTTGCTGCGCACGTCGGCCGGCACTCTGGTCCGGGTCAAGGCAATCAAGCGATGGACAACGCAGCAGCGAGTCCACAACCTGACCGTCGCAGACCTCCACACGTACTATGTGGTCGCGGGGGCCACGCCGGTCCTGGTGCACAACTGCGGCAACCTCGCCGAGGACGCGGCGAAGTTCCCCGGGCTGGCACATACTCTTGACGAGCATGTCAACGTAACCCAGCAGCAGGCGATTGAACTGGCCATCAAAAAAGGTGACCGGAACGGGGTATTCATCGACGCCCAGACGGCGCAGTCCGTAGTAGACTACGCTATCGCCGGAAACGCACAAAGAATCAGTAAATGGCTCAGGGGTCCAAACCAGAGGCTTACACTCACGGGTACCTTCGGGGCCAATAACTCCATCGGCTGGGTCGCTCATTCCAACGGAACCATTACCCAAGCAGGAAACATGTATACGGTGATACTTCAGCGCCAAAGGGGTCACTCAGGTGGATATACCGTGTGGACCGCTTATCCGAAGTAGATCAGGATATGCAGCGGTTTACCGAGGATGACTTCGGCCTTACCTGGCTGATGACGTCATTCCATCTCGACTGGACAATCGATGCGGGGTCGCCGATTGAGGCGGTTCGGCACGCCCTGTGGGAAGGAATGGACCCGCGCCAGGTCGCATCCGTTCGCCGCGATGCAACGCTGCTCCTTGAGCAACTTCCGTCCGATGTCATAGAACAGCTATGGCAGTCGGGAGTGCAGACTGCAAACTTCTTCCCCCGTCGCGTTCCATCCGGATCGCAATGGATGAAGATGCTCATAGAAGAATGCGATGCATGGCTCCAGAGGAGAGGCATCACGCCTCCCGGGCGTCTTGATCCAATCGACCAAGAGGCTGGGATTGGCCAGGCTGAATTAATTCTCCGTGAATTGAACGAGGCTTCCGGGTCCATCGGCGTCGAGTTGGCCGATCAGCTGACTCGATGTGCGCACCACTGCACGCCGGACCTCGCATTCCGTATCCTTCTGCAAGCCCTGATCGTCAAAGGTGAACCGATTTCTCGAAGCCAATATGAAAGGTTCGCAGAGATAGGTGAAGATCTTCACTATGGGGAGTTTTTGATCTCCAGTGTGGAATATCTGGCGACGCGGTAAGAGGGTTTGGTAGTAGGTAATCGGCTGGCCCGGGAGGAATACTCCTTCCGGGCTTTCTTGGCTCTTCAAACTTGGTCGGGTTTCGAGGTTCTGCGGGTACTACATTCGTAGATCTTGATTCGTTCGGCTCCGCCACGCACTGTAGTTGACCCATTGTCGGTGCGTGACGTGTGCTCTGACCTACGAT